>JAAETT010000656.1 GCA_024228115.1 bacterium | reverse complement strand
CCGAGTCCCGGGGCCCCAGTGGAAAGCGCCTGGCGCTTTCCACTGGGGCCCCGGGACTCGGCAGCGGAGAAGCCGGAATCAGAAGAGAAAGCGGACATTTCTACTTTGGAGAAAACCGGACATTTGTACTTTGGGCCGACAGTATTCAATGACCCTCGGTCAGAGGGCAAAGACAAGGGGATTGGGATGAATCGGTTTCTAGCAATCGCATTGGTGGGTCTCGCCATCTTTGCATGGACCAGTAGCGCATCTGCCGCTCAGATTGACGTCCAGTACGGCTTCGCAGGGGCCTCCTACGATGTCGGCGCGCCGCCGTCGACGGCCACAGGCACGGGCACTTACACGATCCGGTACAGCGGCGGCTCTACCACTCTTAACGGCAGCTTGTCCTCCGGCACGGCGACGCTTCTCTCGTTTGGGCTTACGTTCACGGCGGGCGTGCCGCCTACGATCTTTGCGAATACCGTCCCGGGGTTCGCCGTCCTCGGTTCGCAGGCCGGGACCCGCACGGCGGGAGGCACGGACATCTTCGCCGGCATGGCGTGGAGCATCCCTGTGGCTCCTCCGACGGTCCCGTTCACCCTTTTCTACACGGGTAACCTCACGCATTCGATTGGCTCAGCCTTCTCTGGGGCTGGTATCCTCAGCATTCCCGCGATCGCCTTCACCGCTCCCTGGACGGTTGCGGGCGGAAGCGCGGAGCTTTCCCGCACCATGGTCCCCGAGCCTGGGCTGGTGCACCTGCTTGGCAGTGCAGCCGGCATGTTCGGCCTCGCCATGGCGGGCAGGGCCGGCGCTCGAAGAGTCCGGCGCTAGCCAAAGCTGGGAACGGTCGTCGCCGCGCCTGAGAGGCGGGCGACCTTGCCTTCTGGCAGCCGCCCGGGACCCGCAAGGGTTCCGGGCGGCTTTCCGTTGGGCCCCCGCTCGCACGCTCCCCCGGGATCCCGTCGGTCCTGGCTCGCCTGGTGCACGGGACCCATGCGCCGGCGGTCGGCGGTGAACAGCCGACAGAACGACCCCCGCGATCTGGCCTCGGATCGGATCGCCTCGTCCTCCGCGCCCGCAAGCGCCCACTCAGTGCTCTTGGCCTCCCACTTCGGACGCCTCTCCAGCCGGGAGCATGTCGAGGCCGCAGCTCTCCCGGGCCCAGCGCCAGACGCCGGTCGTCAGCTTGGGGGTCGGTTGCTTCCGAATGGCGAAGCGGGCGATCGAGGCGGCTTCGTCTTGGCGGTCGGCGGCGCATAGCGCGTAGAGCTGGAGCTCGACCAGGGCAGGGCCGCTCTGCCCGCGCGCCGCGACGTTGCGCAGCAGGCGGACGGCTTCCTCCCAGTCCCGGCGCACGAACGCGTGCAGGGCCTGTTGTTGGAGGACGTACACGATCTGCTGCTTCGTGGGGCGCGCGTTCTCGGCGAGGGTCACCCGATTCACGTCGGTCCCCAGCCCCCAGAGCACCAGCGTCGACAGCTCGGTCTCGCGCAGCATCCAGTCGAGGTCGCGGGCCACGGCATCCGCATCGCGCGTGACGAAGCGATAGCCCGCCGCCGTGTGGTCATTGAGCACGCGCTGGGCCTCGAACCACGGCAGCGCTCGCTCGCGTAGCTCCGGGGAGAGCGCCTCCCGTACGAAGGCGCTCTCCTGGAAGCGGCGACGGGCGTCTGCGGCGTCCACCCAGGGCGCGAAATCGGGCCAGAGAGCCGCGCGGTCGGGCAGGTGGTGGCTCAGTCGCTTCGGGAAGTCATCCACCAGCGGCGGCGCCCCGTCCACGAAAGCCCGAAGCTGCCGGGAGTCGGCGAGGAAGGTCGCGGCGAGCTGCTCCGGGTGTTCGAGAGCGATCTCCCGCAGGGCGGGCAGGCGCTCCGGATCGCGCCAGGCCGCGCCGAAGTCGGCGTCGGATACGTCCCAGCTGCGTCCGCGCGAGCCGACCAGCATCCAGTCTCCCGCGGTTCCATTCCAGAGACTGCAGTCGGAGAAGACCTCGCAGTAGGCCGAGACGATCGATCGTGCGTCTTCGACCGTGAGGCCGTGAATCGGCAGCCAATAGGTGTGGATGCCGTCCTCGGTGAGGCGATCGTGGCTGAGCTGGAAGTACTCCCGGGTGTAGAGATTCACGACTCCGGCGTTCTTGGGCGGGGGGGGCTCGCCCGTGATCAGGTCGTAGCGGCGATCGGTTGTCTGCAGGTAGTAGCGTCCATCCTCGATGTGGACGTGAACGCGCGGATCGTCCAGCGGGTTGCTGCCAGGCTCCGGGTGGATCACCGACGACATCTCCAGGATCTCCCGCGAGATGTCGACCACGTCGATTCGCTCGAGCGAGGGCGTGTCCACGAGCGCTCGCGCCGTGTTCCCGACGCCGTAGCTGATGAGCAGGGCCTGGCGCGGCTCGGGTTCGAAGGCGTTGGGCAGGACGACGTAGAGCTTCATGTAGCGCCGTGCCTCCCGCCCTGAGGAAGACATGGAGTGGCCGTTGGTGACCAGCACGTGATCCAGGTGCTGCCCGAGGAACTCGGAGTCCAGGAGAACGACGGTCTCCGTGCGCCCCTCGTCGACCGCCGCAATGGCGCGCACGCCCCCTTGGAGATAGTGGCCAATGGATCGATGAAGGAACGTGCCCTCCATCAGACCGAAGGGAAAGAAAGCCAGGGAGGCCAATCCGGCGGCGGCAAGCGCCCACCCAGCCCGACCCAAGCGGCCCCTCGCGCCGATGGCTGCGGGAAGCGCGAGCCACGCGACCAGGAGATAGGCGGCGGCCGCCGCGAAGAACGATCGCTCGATTCCGAGTAGAGGAAGCAGTACGAAGCCACCCGCGAGGGAGCCGAGGCCCGATCCGAGCGTGTTCCACAGCGTCATCCAGCCCGCGGCCCGCGTTGGCGGGGCGACCTCCCGCTCGAGTGCGGTTCCGATGCAGGTGAACACGGCACCCGAAAGGAAGGCCGGAATGAGCATCAGGGCCGCGCTGTACTTCGCGGTCTCCAGCCAACCCGCAGTGTAGCTCTCGCGCTCCGGCAGGAGCGCGAACGTTGCGTACAGTGCAACGATCACCGCCCCCGAAAGGAGAGATAGCAGCGGGGCCAGCCAGTACGCATCCGGGCGAGCCCTCAGGACTCGCCCTGCTGCGAGACCGCCGAGCGCGATGCCCGTGAGCACGACGCCGAGCATCGCCGAGAAGACGAGGCTCGTACCGTGAACGAATAGCAGCAGGAAGCGAAACCACACGACCTCGAGGGCCAATAGCGCGAAGCCCGAGAGGAAGGCCGCGGAGAGTAGGCGCCGCGCGGTTGGCGACACGAGGCTTGTCGCTTCATGGTCCGCGGACACCCTGCCAGCCGGGACGAAGCGGTCCGAGAGCGCGAAGGCCACGGCGGCGACCACCAGGTTGACCGAGCCCGCGACGAGCGCGCTGCCCCGCACGCCGAGCCACGCGAGCAGCGCCGCCTCTCCCGCCACGGCGCCCACGACGGCGCCCAGGGTGTTCCATCCGTAGAGCCGGCCGAGCACGGAGCCGAAGTTCTCGTCGCGCGCCAGCAGCGCCTTCACGAGAATCGGCAACGTTGCGCCCATGGCCGTCGAGGGCACCAGCAGCACGGCGAAGCCGACCGTCAGCCGGATCGCATTGGCGGCCCAGGGAACCTCGATCACCGGGCCGAGCACCGGGGTCAGGATGGGGACCAGCGACGGCAGCCCAACCACCAACAGGACGCCCGTCAGGGCGATCACGCCTTCGAGCCCAGCATAGAAGCGGACTGGCCGTGTGATCAGGCTGCCGTACCGAGCGACGACGCCGTTTCCCACTGCGAGGCCCGCCATGAACGCCGCGAGCACCAGGCTCGACGCCCATACACTGTTGCCGAACACGAGACCTGCCTGGTTGAACCAGAGCGTCTCGAAGAGCAGCGCCGACGCCCCCGACAGGAAGAAGATCGCGCACAAGAGAGTCGTCATGTCGTCGCTGGCTCGAGGATCCTCGTGGTTCGGGGCCGGCCCTCGTTGGGACCGAGGGGCGTAGATCGACAATTCTAGCGGCCCCCCCCATCAATGGGGGGCGCGATCGAACAGAGCAGGGCGAAGCCGCTCTGCGAAGATGCTCGGCCGGTTGGGTGCGACGCGTGCTATGTGCCGAGAAGCGCGTGGGTTGGAAGCTGCGTCAGGCCTGGGCTCTCGACCCGCAGGGGCCCACCCCTCCGACTGTCACCCGAATCCGCCCACGCCCCGAGGGCACCGATATAGAGAGATATTTTCGGAACGCGCTCATGGGCCCAGCCTGGTGGCAGTCTGGAAGGACGGCTTGAAAGTTTAACGCTGTTAGCTATCTTGAACGCCGTTCAATCCGCGCCCACGGATCCTGAATCCCTTCCTCCATGAGTGCCCAAGCCCAGCAGGAGCGTCGACGCGAGCGCCGTGCGGAAGCGCGGCGCGTGATCCTCGAAGCCAGCGATGCCCTCCTCACCGAAGGCGGTCAGGAGGCCTTCTCCATTCGCCGGCTGGTGGAACGCTGCGGCTACACGGCTCCCACGATCTACCAGCATTTCGGGGACAAGGATGGTCTCCTGGATGCGCTCCTCGCCCAGGGCTTCGAGCAACTCCTTGCGCAGTTCGAACGCGCATCACGAGTCGGGGATCCGATCGAGGACCTGACCCGCCTGGCGCTGATCTTCGTGCGCTACGGCATTCGCCATCCGAACCACTACCAACTGCACTTCCTGCCCCGCAACCAGGATTGGCAGCCGCCTGCCGTGATCGATGAAGTCCGGGCGCATTCCGACCATCTCTGGCAGCGCCTCTGGGAAGAAGGCCGGTTGCGAACCGGGGATCCGGAAAGTGCAGCCCAATCGCTCTGGTCGCTCTGTCACGGACTCATCTCCGGCCGCATCCATCGTCCGGATCGCCCCTGGTCGAAGACACTCGACCAGGATGCGATTGGCGCCTTGTTGCGCGGGCTGATCGAGCCCGCCCAGGCGAAGAGCACCCGTCGTCGAAAGAAGGAACCGAAATGCTAGGTCTCGAAAACTGGAAGCGAATCGCAGCATCCGCACTCGTGGCCATTGCCTTGGCGTGCTCCGAAGCTTCTGAACCGCCGGCCGATCTGGCTCGTCCTGTCGTCGTTCGCGAAGTGGAGATCGTGAAACTCGACGAGCAGATCGAAGCCACCGGGGAACTCCTGGCCAAGGAGTCGGCGACTCTTGCTTCCGAGGTCCCTGGAAAAATCACCGAACTCCTGGTCGATGAAGGCGACGAAGTCGAAGAGGGCAACCTGTTGCTCTCGATCGATCCGCAAAAACGCGAGCTCGAGCTTGCGGATGCGCGCGCACGTTTGACGGAGGCCGCAGCGAATCTGGAGGAAGAAGAGAGAGAGCTCGTTCGCAGGCAACAGCTCTTCGATCGCAAGATCGCCTCCAGCCAGGCGCTCGATAAAGCGAAGACGGCCCTTTCCCTGGCGCGCTCCCGCAAGCAGGCGGCTGAGGCGAGAGTGGGTGTCGCCGCACGAGCGGTGGAGGACAGTCAGGTTCGGGCGCCGTTCTCCGGGCTGATCGCATCGCGGGAAGTATCACGCGGTGAGTACGTGCGGGTCGGTCAGGCGCTCTTCGACATGGTGGCATTGGATCCAATCGAGGTCGAGTTCAGTGTTGCAGAGCGGGATTCGGCTCGCGTTCGGCTGGGGATGGAGGTTGCCGTGCGTGTTTCTCCGTATCCGGGCGAAACCTTTACTGGCGAGGTTTCCGTCATTTCTCCGCGAATCGATCGACGAACACGGACGCTGCGGGTGAAGGCACGGGTATCGAATGGTGATGGACGGCTCCGGCCCGGCCTCTTTGCGCGCGCCGATCTCGGTGTGGCAACGCGCGAGGGCGCGGTGGTCGTGCCGCAGGAAGCCGTTCTGCTGCGGGCCGAAGGGCAGATCGTCTACACGGTGGATGCCGAGGATCGGGTGCATCGTGTGGTCGTCGAAGCCGGGCTTCATCGGGAGGGCCGCGTCGAGATCGTCTCCGGGCTGAGCGAGGGGGATACGGTAGTGGTCCGGGGCCACGCGGCGCTCTCCGACGGCATGCTCGTCTCGCGACGGAATCCGGACGGAAGCGATGAGCGGAGTGAGGTGAACGTCGCGGGCGACGCCCCCAACATGGCAGCGGGTGGCACCGCGCCGTCGAAGGCCTTGCGTTGAACCCGATCGATCTCTTCATCCGGCGCCCCGTCCTCACGTGGATGGTTTCGCTCTCCCTGATTGTCTTCGGTGTGCTCGGCTTCGTGCGCCTGGGCGTAGACGCGTTCCCAGACATGGAATTCCCGGTCGTGGGTGTGACTGCGCTCCTCGAGGGGGCAAGCCCCGAGGTGATGGAAGAGGACGTCACGGA
The DNA here is from genome assembly GCA_024228115.1 of bacterium. Lineage (NCBI taxonomy): Bacteria > bacterium. The sequence goes on along the minus strand of JAAETT010000656.1, from coordinate 23,423 downwards.
TCCGCTCGAAGAGCATCTGAATACGATCGAAGGCGTTCGAAAGCTGTCCTCGCAATCCAGAAAAGGGAGGACCTCGATCGCGGTCGAATTCGTGCTGGGTACGAATCTCGATGCAGCCACCCAGGATGTGCGCGATCGGGTCGAGCGGGCCCGCTTCGATCTGCCACAGGAGATGGAACCGCCGGTCGTCAGCAAACACGATTTCAGTGGCTTTCCGATCATGTGGGTTCCACTGCTCAGTCCGCGCCCCCAGAACGAGGCCAGTGAGTTCGTCAAACGCCAGGTCAAACCTCTCGTCGAGACGATTCCGGGCGTCGCCGCCATCGAGATCTTCGGAGAGCTGAGTCGCGAGATCCGGATCTGGCTGGATGGTGAGGCTCTGCGTGCGCGCGGTCTCGCTGCAATCGACGTGATCGCTGGCCTCCGGCGCGAACACGTCGAGCGGCCAGGGGGTGTGGTCGAAGGTGGCATGATCGAGTTCTCGGTCAAAACCGATGCGGAATACCGAACGGTCGATGAACTCGCGGACATGGTCCTGGCCTTCGAGAACGGCGCCCCGATTCGGCTCCGGGATGTCGCTCGGGTGGAAGATGGCGTCGAGGATCAGCGCTTCTATTCGCGCTACGACGGCGGATCAGCCGTCGGAATCGGAGTGCTGAAGACCTCCGACGGCAATACGGTTGCCGTGGCCGACGAAGTCCACCGGCGGCTCGGGAGAATCCAGGAAACACTCCCGGACGACATGCGCTTCAAGCAGGGAGACGGTGTCGCGGATTTCTCCCGCTCGGTTCGCGAATCCGTGGAAGAAGCGATCTTCAGTCTCTGGTTCGGTGCACTGCTGGCGACATTGACGGTCTTCGTGTTCCTGCGCCGCTTCCGCCCGACCCTGGTCGTGGCGTTGGCGATTCCCTTCTCATTGGTCACGACCTTCGGCGTGATGTGGATACTCGGCTACACCCTGAACTCGATGACGCTGCTCGCGCTTACGCTGGCGGTGGGCGTCGTGATCGATGACGCCATCGTCGTGCTCGAGAACATCGAGCGGCATCGTGAGTTGGGAGAGGATCCGCGTGTCGCGGCCTCGAAGGGCGCGCGAGAAGTCGCATTCGCGGCTACGGCGGCAACGATCTCCATCGCGGTCGTCTTCCTCCCGGTGATCTTCGTCGACGGATTGGTCGGCAACTTCCTGGGAGAGTTCGGAGCGACGGTGGCCGCCGCCGTGATGATCTCGCTCTTCGTCGCATTGAGCCTGACGCCCATGCTTGCCGCGCGTATTCCGCCTCCCAAGGAACGAGCCCATGGCAGTATCTACGCCACCTTCGAGAGTTGGTTGGACGCGTTGGAAAGTGGATACCGGAAGGTCCTCAGTTGGTCCGTGAAACATCGGGCGATCACGCTCTTCGCGGCCACGCTCACCTTCCTTGCCGCCTTCGGTTTGGCAGGACAGCTTGGTGCCGAGTTCTTTCCGTCCTCGGATGAGGGTCGCTTCTTCATCACCATCGAGACACCCCCGGGAACCAGCCCGGAAGGGACGCTCGAAATGCTCAAGCGGGGCGAGGATTGGGTGCTCAGCCAGCCGGAAGTTGCCGGTGCCTTCGGCGGGGCGGGTACCGGCGGCTCCATCAGCGGCCCGGATCCGACGCGCGGCATCATGTTCGTCATGCTCAAGAATCGCGCCCAACGGGAGCGCAGCGCGCAGGAGCTCGTTCGTGAGGCGCGGGAGGTTCTCTCGAAGATCCCGGGCATGAAGGTTCGCGTGAGCGACATGTCCGGTTTCGCAGGCAGCTCCGACAGCAGTGATCTGGAGGTCGAGCTCCAGGGCAATGTCGAGCTGTCCACCCTCGGCCAGCTGGGAGAACGGCTGATCGCCGAGCTCCGTTTGCGCAGTGGCTACGTGGGGCTGAACAAGAGCTTGAGACTGGGCAGTCCGGAAGTCCGTGTCATTCCCGATCGTGAGAAGGCCGCATCTCTCGGTGTCGATGCGGACCAGCTGGCTTCGACCGTGCAGGCAATGATCGGTGGCCTTCGGGTCGGAACGTTCAAGGAAGCGGGCAACCGCTACGACATCCGCATGCGTCTCGAGCAGGAGGATCGCGCCGATCCGGAATCGATTCTCGGGCTCTACGTCCGCACCCGTGCCGGAGATGTGGTCGAGCTGCGCAACCTGGTGACGATCGAGGAGACGGCGGCTCCGTCCATGATCACGCGAACCAATCGCCAGCGCAGCGTGAAGATCTCGGCAAACCTGGAGGAGAAGGATCTGGGTACGGCTCTGGCCGAAGCCCAGGCGATCGCAGCGGACATCCTGCCGGAAGACGTGAAGCTCATCGCTTCAGGCGGTTCCGAGGAGTTCCTTGCCTCCTTCCAGGAACTGGGCTTCGCGATGGTGCTTGCCATCCTCGTCATCTACATGATCCTGGCCGCCCAGTTCGAGAGCCTGGTCCACCCGCTGACGGTCATGTTCGCGTTGCCCCTGGCCATGGTTGGCGCCTACGGCGGGCTCTTCCTCAAGGGAATGACGCTGAACATCTTCTCGATGATCGGGATCATCCTGCTCTTCGGGCTCGCCACGAAGAACTCGATCCTGCTGGTGGACTACGCCAACCAGCTGCGCGAGGAGGGCATGGACAAGGTCACGGCGATGACGACTGCTGCCCCCATTCGCATGCGGCCCGTGCTGATGACCGCGCTTTCGATGATCTTCGGTGTGGCCCCCGCGGCCCTGGGTCTTGGCCCGGGTTCCGAGAGTCGGGCGCCCATGGCCGTGGCGACCGGTGCCGGCATGATCTCATCGACAGCACTCACCTTGCTGATCGTGCCGGTCTTCTACCTGGTGTTGGATGATGGTGTGGAGTGGCTGCGGGCCAAGCTTCGGCGCAAACCCGAGGCCCCCGCCCGCCCGGTGACCGCCTGAGCGCTTCCGCTAGAATCGTCCGCCGACACTTCCGTACGCCCCGAAGCAGGAGATTCCATGCGCAACCCCCGCAACATCGGCCGGCCCCTCGCCATTGGCGCACCCAAGCCCTGGATCGACATCCCCGCCCGTCCTTCGCGGATGATCCATTTCTTCGATCCCTCGAATCCGCGCATGGCCGTGAAGGTTCCGGACATCGCAAAGAAGGTGGACATCATCCTCGCCAACCTCGAGGACGCCATCGACGTGAAGAACAAGGAGGCCGCCCGCGAGGGCCTCTGCAAGATCGCGCGCGATACGGATTTTGGCGCGACGCAGTTCTGGTCGCGAGTGAACAGCCTCGACAGCCCCTGGTTCCTGGACGACATGCTGCGCATCGTCGCAGAGGCCGGCGAGAAGCTCGACGTCGTGATGATCCCCAAGGTCGAAGGCCCCTGGGATATCCACTACGTCGATCAGTTGCTCGCACAGCTCGAAGCCAAGCACGGGTTGCAGCGGCCGATCCTCGTGCACGCCATTCTCGAAACCGCTCAGGGCGTGGCCAACGTCGAAGAGATCGCCCTGGCCAGCCCGCGCATGCAGGGCATGAGCCTCGGGCCTGCAGATCTGGCCGCCAGCCGACGCATGAAGACGACGCGGGTCGGGGGCGGACACCCGGGATACCTGGTGCGCGAGGATCCGAAGGAAGACGAGAGCGCTCACCGCGCAGTCGCTCAGCAGGATCTCTGGCACTACACGCTGGCACGCATGGTCGACGCCTGCGCGGCGACGGGCATCCTGCCCTTCTACGGCCCCTTTGGTGACATCGCCGATTCCATTGCCTGCGAAGACCAGTTCCGCAACGCCTTCCTGATGGGTTGCGTCGGCGCGTGGTCGCTCCACCCGAACCAGATCGACATCGCACGCAAGGTATTCAGCCCGCCGCCGGACGAAGTAGCCTGGGCGGTGAAGGTGATCGACGAGATGGGTGACGGTTCCGGGACCGTGATGATCGACGGAAAGATGCAGGACGATGCCACCGTCAAACAATGCAAGGTGATGGTCGAGCTCGCCAAGCTGATCGCCGCCCGGGATCCGGAGATGGCCAAAGCCTACGATCTCTAGGCGGAACAGAGCGGACGCATCGCGGTTGCGTCTCATTTGCGATGCGCCTCGAGCCTATCTGGCTCTCCGGTAGTGGTAGTCGTACCGAGGCGTGAAGCCTGCGTTCCCGTAGAGAGAGAGAGCAGGGCGGTTGTCTTGCTCGACCTGGAGGTAGAGATGACGGGCGCCCTGGCCGATGGCCCAACGGGCGGCGGCAACCAGGACGGCCCGGCCGAGACCGCGGCCTCGCGCGGCGTCCAGCGTGCGCATCGAGAAGATTCCTGCCCAGGGTGGCGCGGCGACGGCCATTCCCGTCGCGGCGGGTGCGGTCCCATCGCCGGCCCAGGCGAACCCAGCACGACCTTTCAGCCGGTCGAGCATGCTGAGAAACACGTCGGCCTGGTCTCCGGAATAGCGGCCGCGATGCGTCGCGAGCTCCGCCCAGGCCGGTGAAGGCGAGTCATCGCAGCCGGAGTCCAGTACCGCACCTACAGGTAGCGCGGCGATCGAGAGGGCCTCGGCCGTTTGGACATGAACTGGGGAAACCCTCTGGTAGCCGCGGGCTTCGAGCACGGCGTCGAGGCTGGTGGGCCGGGCGAGCGGCGTGAGCTGGAAGAGGGCAGGCCGGTCGCGCTCGCAGTAGAACCCTTCGACTGCATCCACCGCTTCGCCGACCCCGTGCGCATCCATCGGCCCAAGGCCAGGCCAGACCGAGTTGCCCCGATTCGTCACGCCGTGGTTGAAGCGCAAGCGCCAGCCGCCGAGATCCCGCACTTCGGCCGCGGGCCAGGCATCGAAGGCCGAGCACTCGATCGTTTCTATGTCCCCATCCATCGGGCTATCGTAGGCCGCCCAGGTCGATCGTGAGAGAAGGAGTTCCGTTTGCGGTTGGGTGCTGTCGTTCGAACCATGGGCCCGGCCTCCGCCGCGGGGACCGTCCGCGCCTGCGCTCGTGCGGTCGAGGAAGCGGGCCTCGACGAACTCTGGGTGGTCGATCACATCGCGATCGCGCCGGACGATGCGGAGGGCTCTGGGGGGCGCTACCTGGATCCGCTCTCTGCCCTCGCCTGGATCGCGGGAATGACCGAGCGCGTACACATCGGTACCGCCATCTTGAACCTGCCGTATCGGCCGCCGCTGCCGACTGCCAAGGCGATCGCCACCCTGCAGGAACTATCCAATGGGCGCCTGCAACTCGGTGTTGGGGTGGGCTGGATGGAGGCGGAGTTCCGGGCCCTCGGTATTGACCGCACCCGCCGCGGACGCCTGACCGACGAGATGCTCGATTTTCTCGGGCGTTGTTTCGACAGCGACGAGTTGGATGTGAACGGTCAGCCGATCCTGTTCCTGCCGCGTCCGAAGAAGCCGCCCATCTTCGTCGGAGGCGGTAGCGATGCCGCTCTCGGTCGCGCCGTGCGAGCTGGGGACGGCTGGATGCCGATGGGTGGCGATCCTGCCCAGCTTGCTCCGCGCATCGAACGCCTGCGCCAGCTCGAAAAGGAGGCAGGACGAATGCCCCTCGAGATCATCGTGCTGGGTGGCGTTGCGTTGGACGATCCGACCCGCGCGCACGAGCAGCTAGCCGAACTCTCGGAGCTCGGCGTGACGCGTCTCGCCCAGGGGATCCGCTACGACGAGCCCAGGGCATTCCTCGAGAAGATCGAGGCACTCGCCGCGCTTCGCTGAGATCGTGGCAACTAGCGCCGGAAGTCAGCGTCCGAGTGATTCACGCGCTCTCGTGCCTCGCCACTCAAGGACGTGACGGCATCGACGACCCGGTCGAGACCGGATTCGTCTCCGGGCTGTGCCGGCATCAAGAACCACAGGACAGCGTAGAGACACACGGTCAGGATCAGCGAAGGGCCCAGCAGCCCGCCCAAGAAGCTGGCCCGGACGAGCGTGACCGGGACATCGAATTCAGCTGCCAATCCCGCACAGACACCGGCCATTCGGCCCTCGGGGTGGCCCCGATGCCAAGAAGCTGGCCCGGACGAGCGTGACCGGGACATCGAATTCAGCTGCCAATCCCGCACAGACACCGGCCATTCGGCCCTCGGGGTGGCCCCGATGCCATTCGGTCAGGGCTCTCGGGCGTTCTTCCAGTTCGATGGGGTCCATCAGGCTTCGTCCTCCTCGGCGCGCTGAACTGGAATACGCACCAGCAGAGGAAGAGGTTCATCGAAGACAATCCCCGAGGGGGGGAATTGCCCCTTAAATGAGGGTTGGTAGCCCCAATCACGTTTTGGTCCCAAGGCCCCTCCGATCAACGGTGAGCGAATCGCAGGAGGGAACATCCCATGAGACGCACCTTTCGATTTTTCGGGCTGGCGCTGCTGCTGGCCGTCTGCACGATCAATACGGGCTGCAACCTTCGCGCGCTGCATATCGTGATCCCCGATTTCGAAGCCAGTCAGGTCGTTGGGGTGAACATCTGGAAGGTAGATGCGGGCCAGCCCCAGGATGTCGCTGATATCACGTTTGGCGCGATCAAGATGCAGGATTTCGGGGCCGGACCGATCGAAGTGATCGAGTACGACATGACGCAGGCCGACGGGAGCCAGATCAGCATGGTCACTCCGGTCATCCGCGATCCCGCGACACCCGGCGGAATCGAGATCCACCTGTTCTTCCAGAAGTCGGTGCCTTCCGGTCTCTTCAAGGTGAGCGCCTACAACGCGGCCGGTTCGTCACCGCTCTCTGCGGAGCAGACCTACCTGCTCTGAGGCGAAGGTTCGCTTTCGTCAGGGCGCCTGGCGTGGAACTCGAATCAGGCCTTCCTGGGCGACCGATGCAATGAGTTGCCCTTCGAGGTCGTACATCCCGCCAAACACGAGGCCACGCGCAGCGTGAGCGACCGGGCTCTCGGAGGCGTAGAGCACCCAATCGTCGAAGTGCGGGGGCCGGTGAATCCACATGGCGTGGTCGAGGCTGGCCACCATGCGCTTTCCCCATGGCAGCCCGTGCGGGCGCGAAGCCGTGGAAATCAACGTGCGATCGCTGGCGTAGATCAGCAGCGCCGTGTGGATGCGCGGATCATCGGGCACCGCGCCGGCGGGTCGGAACCAGATGCGCTTGCGGGGCTCCTGGGGGTTGCCCTCGGGATCGTCCGGATCGCAGGCACGGACCTCGATCGGTTGGTGGCGTACCGCTTCTGGCCGTCCCAGCATGCGAGCCCGCAGCTCCTCCCAATCCGGAAGCCCCTCGGGCCCGGGCGCTTCCGGGGCCGGTGTCTGGTGGGAGATGCCCTCCTCGGGCTTTGCAAAGCTCGTGGACAGGTTGAAGATGGCCTCACCCGCTTGATAGGCGACGACTCGCCGCGTCGTGAAGGAGCGACCGTCACGAATCCGATGGACGATGAAGCGGATCGGCGTATCGTGTCGACCGGGCCTCAGAAAATAGGCATGCAGGGAATGCAGCGAGGCTCCTTCGACGGTCTCCATTGCTGCCATCGCGGCCTGGGCGGCGACCAGCCCACCAAAGAGTCGTCCCTCTCCGCGAGGCGTCTCGCCCAGGAAGAGATCCCGATCCAATGCCTCGAGTTTCAGCAGCTCGAGCAACCGATCGAATGCAGCCGCACCCTTCATACCTGGGCCTCTCTCTCTACGACGACCATGAGGCCGTGAACCTCGACGACCCGGACGCATTCTCCCTTGGCGACGGGCTCGGAGCCCTCTGCAAGGCGGCCGCGCCACAACTCCGAGCCGATGCGTACATAGCCCTCCGGCGCGACCTCTTCCGTGGCAGTCCCAATGGCGCCTCGAACGTCTCGCGGCGTTCGGCCATCTCCTGGCTCGTAGGCCTTGCGCACGAAGCGGAACATCAAAGCGTCTTTCAACACCCAGCATCCGACGGCGGCGAGCGCCACATTCAAAGGGAGTTCCATCCATTCGACCGCTGCGGTTGCACCGAGAGTAATTGCAGCCAGGCCCGGAAGTTGGAAGGCGACATAACGAAGCAGTACCCGGTGTGTCGCTACACCGGGTGCCGGCTCCGAAGGCGTCGGTTGGCTACTTGAGGCCGCGGCGGACCATCTCCTCGGCAATCTGGATGGCGTTCGTCGCGGCGCCCTTGCGGAGGTTGTCCGAGACCTGCCAGAGCCAGAGCCGATCGCTGGCCAGATCCTTGCGCACGCGCCCGACGAGCACTTCATCGCGTCCGCTCACATCCCTGGCCGTGGGAAATACGTTCTCGGATGGATCGTCGACCACCTCGACGCCGGGGAAGGCCGAGAGCACTTCGCGAGCGCGCTCGGGAGAGAGCGTCCGCTCGGTTTCGACCAGCATGGTCGCCGAGTGGCCGACCGGCACAGGGACGCGCACGCAGGTCATGGTCACGTCGATGTCGGTCACGCCCATGATCTTGTGGGTTTCGTTCAGCAGCTTGATCTCTTCGGTGGAGTAGCCGTCTTCGCGAAAGTCTTCGCATAGGGGGAGGGCGTTCTCGACGATCGGCTGGGGATAGAAGGCCGGGGTCGGCGCTTCGCCACGGTCGATTTCCGCTCGCTGGCGGGCCAACTCTTCGAGGCCGGGCTTGCCCGACCCGCTGACCGCCTGCAAGGTCGTCACGACGACGGACTTCACGCCGGCCTCCCGTCGGAGCGGCTCGAGGGCCATGACGAAGCCGATGGTCGTGCAGTTCGGGCATGAGACGATGCCCTTGTGCTTTTCGAGGGCATCGGGATTGATCTCCGGCACCACCAACGGAACTTCGTCGTTGAGGCGCCAGGTGTTCGACTTGTCGATGGCGACGCCGCCGCGCTTCGCGACCTCGGGTGCCAGCGTCTTCGAGAGGCCGCCGGTGGCGGCGAAGAAAGCGAAATCCACGCCGTCGAAAGCTTCCGGGCGCGCTTCCTGGACGGTGATGTCCCGACCGGCGAAGGGCACGGTGGTTCCGGCGGAGCGCTCGCTCGCAAGGGCTCGCAGCTCGCCCACCGGGAAGCTGCGTTCGGCCAGGAGCCGGAGCACGACCTCCCCGACGGCCCCCGTGGCCCCAACGACCGCAACGGTACGCGGATCGTTCGGTTGACGGTCTGCCATGGGTCCCTCCAAGGGTCGTGGAGTGGTGTCCCCGCGGCACGTCTCGCGTGCCCGGAGGGAACGGGAATCACCAAGGATTCCCGGACGTTGCGAGGATGTCAACCGAGTCCGTGAGGTCGCCCAGCCTCGCGGGCTTCGCTGGGATGCTGCCCGATGCGATCAGAGCGTCCCGTGTTCCGGAAAGCCTGCGCGCTCGTTGCGCTTTGCCCAGTAGCGGCGGGTCCAGGAAGGCCGTCGATCCGTCAAGCTGGCGGCCAGGGCGCGGTCGGTCCAGCCCTCCAGGAGCCGGTCGCCCTCCGCGAAGGCCTTCTCCGAATCCGGTGGGTCTGCAATCCAGCCCGCTTCCACGTGATTCCGCTCCTGGACGATTGCGCTCATCAGGCCTTCCGGATCCCACATCAGCCGTCGGTGAAGGTGCTCATGACGCCACCAGAGCGTCGCGGGGTCGTATTCATCCGTGGGCTCCGGGCCCAGATCGAGAGGTTGGTCCACCGAGACGGGCTTGAAGAGTGATGTGCAGGGCGCGGCGGATGCCGTCGCCCAATGGGAGACGCCATCCGGCGTGAGCTCCGAGACCCACGAAGAAGTGGTTTGTGAATTCACCACCTGGCCCCCGGCGTGGACGCAGGGTGCACCCATCCCCCCATTGAACCGCGAATACCGCGGCCCCAACCGTTGGCCTCCGTGATCTCGCAGAAGCGCCATCATGTCGGCGGGCGTCTTGGCGCGGGCAGCATGCGCCTCCGTGCAGGCGCGTCGCACTCCAGCCGAGGCTGCCTTCGTCCGCAGCACGTCCTTGTGCTGCCCCGCGAAGCCTTCGATCGTCAGCCCATTCGAGATGCTTCGCGCGCCTTCGACCCGCTCGCTGGCCCACTCATGGCCCGCCGTTTCGAGCACGTAGGCGCCCCGTGGATCCGCCAGGATGTAGCTGCTGTGGTACGTGAACGAGCGGTCTTCGTGTCCGCAGCCTCCGCCCTGGCCGTGTTCCTTCAGCAATCGGGTGATGATGGCGACGGCTTCTTCTGCGGTCGACGCGCGCTCGAGACCGAGCCGGAGCAGATCCATCCCCGTCAGGCCCGTGCCTGCGAGGGGTTGTTTGGTGAACACGGCTTCGTTGCCGATGACCACGCCATGTTCGTTCGCACCGATCTCCGCACCCCACATCCAGAAGGGCCGCGAGAGCAGCACGGCATGGGTGCGCCGCGCCTGGGGGATCCGGATCCAGGTGCAGCGCAGTGGCGCGTCAGGCCGGTATTCGCGGGCGGGTTGCCAGTCCAACAGCTGGGCCTCGTTCGAATCCCTGTCGGAATTCTTGGCGAAGAGCACGCGATCCGGAAGGACGCGGACAGCGGTGTCACACATGGCGTTCGAGTGCCGCGCGAACCAGTGGGAGCCGGTCATTGCCGAAGAACATGTCGTCGCCGTCGACGAACATCGTGGGTGAACCGAAGCCGCCACGTTCGATCAACTCGTTCGTGTTGGCGCGCAATCGATCCTTGATTGAAGGACTGGTGATTCCTTCGAGGAAGTCGCTGGGATCGAGCCCGACGCCTTCAGCGATCGACGCGAGAACGCCTTCCTGGGAAATGTCTTTGCCGGCGCCCCAATAGCGTTCGAAGGTGGCCCGGGAATAGGCCGGCAGCTTGTCCGCATCCTGGGCGACCAACGCGCCACGCATGGCTTTGACGCTGTTCACAGGGAAGACATCGGGCCAGCCGATCTGCAGATCGTAGAGCCGCGCCCAATCCGCGAGATCCTTCGCGTGGTAGCGAACCCGCCTCGGATTCGGGTTGGCGCGGGCCTCGTACACCTCCCGGTTCACGGTGTTGAAGACGCCACCGACCAGGATTGGACGCCAGATGAGCTCGGCGCCCGTCTCCGCTGCCACCCCCTCGATCTTGTGGAATGCCAGATAGGTCCAGGGGCTGCCGCAATCGAAGAAGAACTCCAGGCGGGTCATTTTGCAGGTTTCATCCTTCGCCCTGGTTGGGCTCTTCGGATCGGGCATGAACCCAGGGTAGCGGGCCCCAGACCGGGCTTGCTTCTGCTTGGGCGTCCGAGTATGGTGGCCTCCAACTGGCAGAGGTGTATCCGCAAATCATGATCCAGAATCGGAACCAGAAGAGTCAGGCCTGGAGCCCGCCGTCGCGCAGGGCACTGGCCATGACGGTCGGTGGTGCGTGTAGCGCCGCCGCCACCCTCGCCGGTGGCGATCGCCCGTCTCTCTTCGGGATTCCCCATGGCCGGGTCAAGAATCGCCAGGCCATTCACAGTATCCCAGCACCCTAGGAAAACCGTCGTTTCAAACGGCCTTCCGGGTGCGAGCCCGGAAGGCCGTTTTCGTTTGGTCGACCTTCCAAGGCTCGGACCCGGGGCAAGAAAGCCCATCCGATGTTCGCCGAATCGACCCGCACGCCCGAGACAACGGATCGCCAGATCCTCGACCGATACACCGACCAGCCCGCATCGATGCCGCGTCCCGTGCGTCGGGCCATCGAAGACGCCTGGGACGGCGCTCCGGTGCAGCTCTACGCACTGGCCGATCTCGATGGAAGCCTGAAGCTCACGGAATCATGGGTCGCCCTGGGGCCGCGGCACGTGTCCATCGCTCGCGGAATTGGCGGCGCATTGGATGTGCAGACGTTCGCCCGTGAGTCGATCCAGGCGATGCGACTGGATCCGGGCCTCACCTGCAATACCTTGCGTTTCCTGGGAGAGCCCGGACAGCCGGCGCTCGCCCGCGTGCGTTTTACTCACCGGCAGCGGCGCGCCATGGAGAGCGTGCAGTTCGTGATCGAGCGCGCACTCGACGGATCACCCGTAGCGTTCTCTGCCGATGCTGATGGAGAGTACGCTGACAACGTTGCTGGCCCGATCCGGGAGGCCCAGGCCCTCGTTGCGGGCAACGATCTTGCCGTCGTCTGGCGTTTGCTCGGGTACCTGCGCCCATATCGCGGAAAGGTGATCTTCGGCATGGCCTCGGCGGGTGTGTTGACGGCGCTCTCGCTCGTGCCGCCGTATCTCACGGGCTATCTGGTCGATGAGGTGATTCGTCCCGTGCAGGACGGTGTGAAGACCGTCGCTGAAGTGCAGCAAGTCGCGTGGGTGGCCGTCGGGGTGATCGCGGCAAGCTACATCCTGCGGCAGCTGGCGGCCTGGGCGCGACTGCGGTGGATGGCGGTGCTAGGCGAGCATGTTGCGCGAGATCTCCGCACGGAACTCTACGAGCACCTGCAGAAGCTCTCGCTCTCGTTCTACTCGCGCAAGAAGACCGGAAGCCTGATCACGCGCGTGACGGCCGATACGGATCGGCTCTGGGAATTCCTTGCCCTGGGCATCGTCGACGTATCGCTATCGCTCGTCATGTTGGCGGGCCTCTCCGCTGTGTTGATCCACCTGGATTGGAAGCTCGGGCTGGTCATGACGCTGCCCGTGCCGTTCCTATGTGTGTGGGTCTACATCCACGGGCGTCGCATGAATCGGCTCTTTCTTCGCGCCTGGCGAAAGTGGAGTGCGGTGACGGACATCGTGTCCGACACGATTCCGGGCATGAAGGTCGTGAAGGCGTTCCATCAGGAGGTACGGGAAAAGGAGCGCTTCGGGGCGCGCAATCACAACGTGACCAACGAGTTCAACCGCATTCACGAAGTCTGGACCTCGTTCTGGCCGGCATTGATGTTGGCCGTGCGCGGAATGGTCGTGCTCGTCTGGGTGCTCGCGCTACCGCGGGTGCTGCCCGGCGATTCAGGGCTGGCAGCCAGCCTGACCTCCGGGACGTTCGTCGCGTTCCTTCTCTACATGACGATGTTCGTGCAGCCGATCGAGATCATCGGGCAGATGGCGCGCATCATGAATCGGGCGACCAGCTCGGCCCATCGCATCTTCGAGGTTCTCGATACGGAACCCCAGGTGGTCGACAAGGGTTGTTCCGTGCGCCTGGAGCCTCTCGAAGGCAAGGTGGAGTTCGAGAACGTGACGTTCGGCTACGACGGAGTGCGCCAGGTCGCACAGGGCATCTCGTTCGCCGTGGAGCCCGGAGAGATGATCGGACTCGTCGGGCCCTCGGGTGGCGGGAAGACGACGGTGACCAACCTGCTGGCGCGTTTCTATGACGTAACCGGCGGGAGCGTTCGGATCGACGGGGTAGACGTGCGCCAGCTCGATACGGGGTGTTTCCGGCAGCAGCTCGGAATGGTTCTCCAGGATCCCTACCTCTTCCATGGGACCGTCATGGAGAACATCCGTTATGGCCTGCCGGACGCCGCGGTGGACGAGGTTGTCGAGGCGGCCATCACGGCGAATGCCCACGACTTCCTGTGCAAGCTGCCCAGTGGCTACGAAACGATGGTAGGCGAACGTGGGCAGACGCTCTCCGGGGGCGAGCGACAACGCATCTCGATCGCGCGGGCCATCCTGCACGACCCACGCATTCTGGTGCTCGACGAGGCGACCAGCTCGGTCGATACCGAGACGGAGTTCAAGATCCAGGAAGCCCTCGATCGATTGACTTCTGGGCGAACGGTATTCGCCATCGCGCACAGGCTTTCCACCCTGCGAAGGGCGGACCGCATCCTCGTGATCGAGGACGGACGGATTTCAGAGAGTGGCAGCCCGACTGAGTTGTTGCAGAAGCCGGGAGGGACCTTCCAGCACCTGTGGCATCTGCAGCAGCAGCTCCAAGGCTAGAGAAACGAGAGAGAGGACGACCATGAACGATGAACAGAAGAACCTGGCACTCGCTCGTCGAGGACGGGCGGCAGCCATCCGGGCCCCTCGGCGTCCGATGCTGGGCGTCGATCTGTGGCGAGGCTCCGACGGCCAGCTATGGGCGCGTACGCCGGATCGCACCTGCTCCGTGCGACCGGTGCGCTGCTTCCCGTGGTCGAAGCCCGCGCGCTTCGTCTCGCTCAGGGATCGCGACGAGGAAGAGGTCGCGCTCGTGCGAGACCTGACGGATCTGCCTCATACGGCACAGCGCGCGCTCGGCACGGCACTCATCGAAGCGGGCTTCGTGCTCGTCGTCGAGGCCGTGCTCGACGTGGATGAGGAGATCGAGATCCGCACATTCCGTGTGCGAACCCTCCAGGGCTTGCGGAAATTCCAGACGCTACGAGACGAGTGGCCGCGGGGAATGCCCGGGGGCGGACTCCTGATCAAGGACGTCGCTGGGGATCTCTATCTGGTGCCGAATCCGGAAAGCCTCGATGCGAAGAGCCAGCGCCTTCTGTGGGCGTTCCTCGATTGATCCGCTCAACTCCGCACGAGTCTCCTCGGGTGCGGTTCGTTCGCTAGTTGGGAGGGAACTTCGCGAGGATGTCGGACACGGCTTCGCGAGCGAGTGCCGTGGTTTCGGCGCCCATGTCGATTCCCGGGCCCAGGCTCTTCGCGCTCGTTCCATACCAGGCGAGCCGTGTGCTTTCGGTGTCGACGATGATGACGGTCAGCTGGCTGGCAACATTCGCCTGGATCGCGTAGGCCAACCCGGGCCTGTACGGGTCCATGCTGAATTCGTCGTACCAGATGAAAGGCGATCGGTAGAAGAGCTGCGTAGCGTCGCTCGTCGAGAACTCGACGCGAAGGTCGGCGGGTTCGGGCCCCGTGGCCGGCCGAAAGCCCTTGAGCCGCAGGTCTTCAGCCAGGAAGCGGCGGATCTGGCGGTCGCCGGGGCTCTCGATCACGGTTCCGGCCGGCAAATCGTCGCCGGCCTGAGCATTGCGGGTGAAGGCAAACGTGCGCAGCTTCGCGAAGGAGACCTGCGGGTCGTAGCGTGCGCCAGCCCGCCCGGGCAGCTTGACGTCGACGAGCCGCGCGGGCGGACCCGAGAGCGCCTTCGGCGCGGGCCGGGCGGCTTTCTTGGGAGGCGGGGCACTGGCGGTCGTCCCCGGCGCCGGCCCGGGACCTGGCTCCAGGTAGGCTCCGATCTCGTACTTCATGGGGCCACCCACCGATTCGACCAACACGAAATAGGTGCCCGGGTTCACGTTCTCGCGGACGGCGAGAACCGTGACATCGGTGCGGGGCCCGCGTCCCGTGCTGGCCTGGGCGAGCACCCCTCGGATGGCTTCGAGCACGATCCGGGCCTGGGCGTCCGGCCCCACCAGCTCCGGGATGACGCGCACCGTGAGAACGCCGGGCTCCTCGACGATGACGCGGAACCGCTTCTTGCAACGCTGGGAGTAACAGTCGAGCTCATCGACGCGGACGCTCCCCAACGGGAGAAACTCCGCGAAGGTGGTTGGATCCGCGACGACCGGAGGGTTCCAGTTGCGCTCGCCGGGGATCCAGGCGCCCCAGGCACACCCGCCGACCAGGAGGGCCAAGGCGAGCGCGATGCAGTTCGAGAGGGAGCGGGATTCGAGACCTCGGCGCTTCATGCGCGCGAGATTCTAGCCGCTTCGTTCTGGCTCGCTTCGCGAATTTCTCGCTTCGCGAGCGCTGCCCCGCTGCTATGATCCGCCGTCCCCATGGAACGAGGAGGAAGCCCGATGGCGCGATGGCTCACCACCCTGGCGGGAGCCCTGGCCCTGCTACTCATCAGCGGCCCCACATCGGCTCAGGAGGCGTCTGCGTCTTCCGGGCTCTCGCGGATCGTGTCGAGCGGAACCCTGAGAGTGGGGATGTCCGGCAGCCAGCCACCTCTCAATTTCGAGGGCAAGGATGGGGCCATGCAGGGCCTCGAGGTCGATCTCGCTCATGGGATCGCCGGGCTCATGCGTGTCAAGCTTCAGATCGTCCAGACGCCCTTCCCGGAGCTGCTCGATGCGCTCGAGAGTGGCAAGGTCGATCTCGTGATGTCGGGAATGACAACCACTGCGGAGCGGAGCCTGCGAGCCTCCTTCGTGGGTCCCTACTTCCTCTCCGGCAAATCGATCTTGACCCGATCCACGACCCTCGCCCAGGCGAACAAGGCCGGGGATCTCGACCAGGCCGAACTCAAGCTGGCAGCGCTCGAGGCTTCGACGAGTGAGCAGTTCGTCAACTCTGCCATTCCGAAGGCGAGCCTCGTGACGACGGCCGACTACGACGAGGCGGTCAAATTGTTGCTCGACGGAAAGGTCGACGCCCTGGTCGCGGACCGGGAGATCGTGATGCTCACGGCCTTCCTGCATCCCAAAGAGGGGCTGGCCACGTTGCGGGAGCCGCTCACGATCGAGCCCATCGGAATGGCTGTCCACGCTGGAAGCGGTGCGCTTGCCACCTATCTCGACAACGCTCTCGGGGCACTCGAGGCGAGCGGTTTCCTGAGTGGGTTGCGTTCGCGTTGGCTCGAGCGCAACGATTGGGTCAGCGAGCTTCCCTAGCAGAGGGCCCCGGTTCCGGCGGAAGGCACTTCTCGGCGCGATGATTGGCTAGCTTCTCCACATGACAGAACTCGTCGTGCTGGTGGGATCGGATTTCTCAGAGGATGCAGACAAGGCCGTTCAGTATGCATTCGAGATCGCCAAGGCCATTGGTGGGAGCGTCGAACTCGTCCATGTGACGCCCGAGCTGAAGCCACTATTCGGTGGCTCGAAGCAGAGCCAAGCCGCCGTTGCGCAACTCCAGGACGAGGAAGTCGAGGAATCGCGCCGCGCTCTCGAAGTATTCATCGCCGAGGCAGAGGTGCCTGCTCGCGCTCATGTCTACGTCTGCGTGGGCGACACCTGCCAAGCGCTCCTCGACCACGCCAAAGAGATCGATGCCGCCATCATCGTGGTTGGACGCCAAGGTCATGGCGCCGCAGGTCGCTTCCTGTTGGGATCGTTGACCGACAAACTGGTGCGCCGTTCGGATCGACCGGTGTTGGTCGTGCCTCCGACCGAGGACTGAGCCGGGCTTCCGACCGCTCTTCTCGAGGTTGCTGCGCTGGCTCACGCTTCTGCATGGCTGGCGGACCGAGGTGTACTCGTGTGCTTCGATCCACTCGCCGAGTTCTCAACGCACGTGGGCCAGGTGGCCAAGCTCTACGCGGCCCCCTGGTGCGTGGCACCGTGCCGTGATGCGTGACGCTGCGCCCCCGCAAGGGCGTTGAGGACCGCTCGTCCTGCCAAGCTGGGACACCTGGGGCCCCGGTCCTCGGTAGCCTGGTGCCGGAACCCAGCCTCAAGCTCCCCCCCCTGGACACTCGATGCGGGCTCTAGCTAGCATTTTCGCCCAGCGGGAGGCCAGAACATGTCGGGATTGTCATCGGCCGCATCGGCGACGTCGATGGTGTTGCGCTCGAGACCGAGAAGTGGATCAAGGTGCTCGGCCGGTTGGGGCACACGTGTTTCGTGCTCTCGGGCAACTTCAAGGACGACGTCGTCCCGCGGGGGCTGGGGACGCGCTTCCGACCGCTTTCGTTCTTTTCGCCTGAGTGCGAGTGGGAGCAGAACCACGCGTTCTTCTACCCGGAGGACGATCCGGACGAGCTTCTCACGACAGTCCACGAGCACGCTCGCGCCGTGGCGATCGAGATCTTTCGCTGGGTGTTGGCGAATCGGATCGAGGTCCTGCTTTCGGAGAATGCCTCCGCGCTGCCCTGCCACCTCTCGATGGGCCTCGGCATCAAGCTCGCCGCCGAGCGATTGTCGCTCCCGGTGGTCACCCACGACCACGATTTCGCCTGGGAGCGCGGCAACCGTTACGACACGCCCTTTCCGGAAGTAGAGGAGCTGGTTGCCGATACGTTTCCGCTGCAGCTGCCCAACGTGAAGCACGCCGTCATCAACGATGCCGCACGCAAGGAGCTCGAAACGCGCTACGGCATTGGCGCCGCGGTCGTCCCGAACGTCATGGATTTCGAGGCCGAGTACGCCAGGCGGGACGGCTACAACGACGATCTGCTCTCGAGCATCGGCATGGGGAACGGTGAGCTTCCGATCTTCCAGGTCACGCGAATCGTCAAGCGCAAGGGGATCGAGACTGCGATCGAGTTGGTGCACAAGCTCGACGATTGCCGGATCCGGCTCGTGGTGACCGGCAGCGCGGCCGACGATCAACGAAAGGGATACTTCAAGGAGCTGATCGAGATGATCGAGTCGCGTCGCCTCAGGGACCGGGTGACCTTCGCGCATCAGAAGATCCTGAGCAAACGTGAGCAGCTCTCCGATGGGCGCAAGTTCTACTCGCTCGAGGATGCCTACGCCCACTCCGTGGCCGTCACCTACTTCAGCACCTACGAGGGCTTTGGCAACGGGTTTCTCGAAGCGGTGCTGGCCCGCAGGCCCGTGTTCGTGAACAACTACGAGCCGGTCTACTGGCCGGACATCGGCAGCAAGGGCTTCGACGCCGTGATGCTCGAGGGCGGTGTCTTGACCGACGAGGCCGTGGGGCAGATCGACACGATACTGCACGATCCCGAGCGCCAGCGGGAGATCGCTGAGCACAATTTCACACTCGGCCGCCGCCATTTCTCCTATGATGTCCTGGAGGAAAAGCTGGAGGCCCTGTTCGACTTCTAGACTCCGGCGGTCGCTCTTTTGGAGGCGCCGAGGTCTCGTGTCACCGCCCCGCAGCTCTCGAACCGACGCTCTGCTCGAACGACTTCGAGCCGAGAACATCGAGACGTGGTTCGATCTCGGGCTGATGCTCGACCGCTTGCGTGACGAGCGTGCGGTTCCCAGCGCGAGCGCCCCTGCCGGCTTCTCCGACTTCCGACGAAAACTCGCTCGCGGTGTTGCGTTCGTTACCTACTACTGCGCGGTCGATGGCGTGACCATGGAAATCGCCAAGTACGCCGAGGCGATGCGCAGCCTGCTGCCCGATCCGCGCATTCATTTCGTGGGTGCGCAGTTCGGGACAGGAGCCGATTCCATACTCGGCCCCGAGGCGCAGCGGCACGTGATTCCCGAGATCGACGGCTTCGACCGACACAGCGTCTATCAGCGCCTCTTCCAGCATCGCCTCGATCGGGGCAGCCCGCTCTACAATCGTCTGATTGCCGATTTCTGGCAGAGCACGCTGAAGCTCGTCGCGACGCTCGGGCGCTTGTTCGACGACGAGGAGATCCAGCTCATCTTTGCGGTCAACACCAACTCGAATCCAGGAAACCCGCCGCTGGCGCTGGCGTTGGTGTTGCTCTCCGAGCATCTCGGGATCCCGGTCATCAGCAACAACCACGATTTCTACTGGGAGGGCGGATGCTCCGAGATCGAGCGCGAATCCCTGGGCCAGCCCAAGGGCCCGCGCGACCATTTCTTCACCAACGCGCACCTGGGCGAAGTGTTCTCGGTGATCGAGATGACCCACCCCTGGAGGGCGCGAAGCTGGCTCTCCCTGAATCTCAACGACGCGCAGTGCGATGCACTGGTCTCCAAGTTTGGTCACAGCCCTGCGAGTGTCGCCAAGATCGGAACCACGGTAGATCTCGGGCGGTTCCATCCGCTTTCACGGCCGCGACGCACCGAGGTGTTGCAGCAGATCGCTGCGCTGCTCGGAAAGGGTGGGCTGCGTGTGCCGGTGCGGAGTGTGGCGGCCGAGGTCGAAAGAGGCATCGTCGGCGATCCCCGGCCCGTCCTGCTCGGCGCACGGAGTGGACGCCACGTCGCGTTCATGCAAGACAACATGATCTTCCTCCAGCCCACGCGCATCATCGCGCGCAAGCACATCGCTCGCGATTTCGACCTGATCGCAGCATTGTGCCAGGACCCGGAGTTCGCGGCCGCGCTGGATGCCACGCCCTCCCTCAAGATCACCGTAGTCGTGACCGGCCCTGTAGCCGGTGGCCACGAGGGCTACTTCGAAGAACTTCTTCATCTCTTCGAGCAAGCACTCGAGGTGGTGCCTGAGCGTCTCCGGGAGCGTGTCTTCCTGGCTCCGTTGTTCGCGGGGATCGATTCGCCGGAGTTCCGTGCACGCTACGAGCGACCGGCCGAAATCGCCGATCTCTACGCCATTGCCTCTCTGGTCTGTCTGCCCAGCGAGACGGAAGGCCGCGGCCTACCGATCCTCGAGGCGGCGGCGGCTGGTGTACCGATTCTCGTCCGCCGCTATCAGCCGGAGGCGGTCTACGCCGAGCTGATCGGGGAGGATCTGGCCGCCGACCAGCGGCTCGAGGTGATCGAGATCCGTGGCTCCCGGGTCGGCCCGGAGGCCGTCGCGTGGGCTCGGGATGTGCTTCTGCACCCGCACCATCACGCAGAGTGTCGCACGCACAACCGTCACGTGGTCGATATCCGCTATGGCCCGGGCGCGCTCGAAGACGACATGCGCGGTGCGCTCGGGCAGCTGCACGCGCAGCTCCAGAGCAACGAGGCCGCCGAGCAGCGAGCCACCCAGGCACTGGCGCGCTTCCGCCAGCGAGAGCTGCGGGGCGCGCGCGATCTCGTCGACCTCGTCGATACACGGAGGCGCGAGTATCTGGCCGGCACCGGGCGCATGGGCTTCATGCTGATGCTGAAATCGCTGATCGATCCGTCCTACTTCCGGGTGGAAGAGCAGCGCATACAAGGACTCGCCTTCGCGTTTGCCTGCCGCCTGGTCGATGGCCCAGCAGGTCTGGTCCCCAGTGATGTCACCGGACGTCGCGCCTTCTTCCACGCAGTGGAGAGTCTGTTCCTGCACTGGAAGAGCGAAATGCCGGTGATGTTCGACCACGCCCTGGCCTATCGACATCGCAATCGGCGCGATCATCCCTACCACCGGTTCACACCCGAGCAACTCACGGGCGTGATCAACGAGTTGCACCGCGAGGTTGCCGAACCCGATTCGCCGCGAATCGTTCCGAGGGCGGCGCACCACTTCTCGAACTGGGGTCGCGCGCTGGAAATGCTCTGTGGCGGCCCCCCCGCCATCGACCAGCGCGCTCGGCTGCGGACGCGCCTCGCCGAGGACGTGCCTTTTGCGTTCTTTCCGGGCACCGAACTCGAACTCGAACTCGAACTCTTCGTGCTCGAAGCCGTACGCAGTCGTCTCGGGCTCGGGGCCCACGAGTTCCTCACGGCAGAGCGGCTCACCCGATCCGACCTCTCTCCCATCCACGTGATCCTGCGGGAGCGACCCTGCGCCGATCTGCCTACGAACGAGACCCTGCAGCAGCTCCTCACCGAGAGTACGAATGAGGAAATCGCACTCGTGTTCGAGAGCGGAGCCGCCCGCGTCGTGCGTAGCCGGCAGCTCGGCATTGGCATCGATGTCTGCCAGCTCGGCAAGCGTGTGCTCGACACGCTGCGCGAGGTGCGGGCTGGTGGCGGTTTCCTGCTCGCGGCGGAGGAGCAGGCGGCGGCGACTACCGACATCCTGGACCTCGATCGGTTCCACGTCGGGCGTGCGATGCATCCGCTGGGTGCGCATCTGATGGGGGTCGAGCCCGGTGAGGGGTACGTCCAGTGGGTGCCGGCCGGGTTGCGCTTTGCGCTCGCGTATCCGACGCCGGTACAGACCGGCCGAGACCTTGCCGAGCTGCTCGAAGGCAGCCGCTTCCGGGAGCTGTGCGCGAAGCGCGGCGAGGCCGACGTGCTGGAGGTGTTGCGCCGAGATGCCGCGGAGCGCGGCTCGCCCGTCGGACATGTGCTGGCCGAACTCCGGGATGGTGGATCACGGCCACGCGCGGAATCCGTGATCCGCCAGTCCGTCAACGGCATCTACGCGGATGGGCATCCCTGGTCGGGCTCGCTGGCGCGTGTCGCGGAGGGACCGCTGCGTTATCGGATCGTCTCGTCCCCCGACAACCCGCGCACGATGCTCGATCTCGTGCACCGGTTCGAGCGCCGTAGTGGGGAACGTGCGCGCATTGCCTGGAACGGCGGATACATTCTGAACGCCGAGTTGGTTGGCAAGCTCGGTTTGCCGGAGTCCTACATTGGCTCGCCGCTCGGCATGATCGTCGAGGACGGTCGCGTACTGTGTCCGCCCCTCTATGCGAAACCGGCCTTCCTGGTCCACGCTTCCGGTGCGCTCGAGATTCGCCGGGTGGGTTGCGGTGGTGGCCTGGAAGTCGCGCTGGGCGCAACCGAGCTGAAGCTTCCGACGGAGGTGCACAATCCACAGCAGGCGCCCGCTGACCAGCCCTGCTACTACGACTTGCTGTTCTCGGACGATACGCTGCGGGGCGACGGGCGAACGCTCGTTCGCCTGGCGGGTACGCGCATCATGGAGGTGGCCGAGACGGCCCCGGGCGAGCGCGTGCCCGTCTGGCCCGTCGGTCTCGTGCTCTCGTTTCCGCCGGGCAGACTTCCCGCGGGCTTCGCACAGGGTGCGGAACTCGAGCTGCACCTTCCCGCGTTCTCGGGTGTGGCACAGGCCGTCGAAGCGGGTCCGTTGCTCATCGAGAACGGTGAGCTGTGCATCGACATGGAGACCGAAGGGTGGAAGACGCAGAACTCGATTCGCACGCAGGCGGCGCGGCTCGACTATCTCGACATGCGCGGCCCGAAGATCGCTGCCGGCCTCGATTCCGAGGGTCGGCTCAGCGTTCTCACGGTGAACGGCCGCATTCGGGAATCGGTCGGTGCGACCCACACCGACATGGCCGAGATCCTGCGCGATCACGGCATGGTGGCGGCGATGGGCTTCGACCCTGGCGGCAGCGCCACGCTGGTCGTGGGCCGAAAGGTCGCCAACATATCGCCCTACAATGCCGACTATGAACGCGACGTCTGGTCGCTGCCACCGCAACCGCGAGCGGTCTCGAGCGGGGTGATCGGCTACTGAGCCCAGCCCGCCTTTCCTACGGCGACGCCGGAGGAGGCGGAGTCCATCCACCTCCGAGAGCCTGGTACAAGCCCACGAGCGCGGTCAACGCAGCCTGTCTCGTGGCGGATTCATCGAGCTCGGCGGTGAACAGGCTCCGCTCGGATTCGAGCACCTCGAGGTAGTCGACGACGCCCCCGTCGTAGCGGGCGCGGGAAAGGCGGGCGGCGTTGCGGGCCGCGCGAACCTGGCGACCGCGGGCTGCGTGCTCGGCTCGCAGGGAGCGGACCGCGATCAGCGCATCCTCGACCTCGCGAAAGGCCTGACGCAACGACGCCTCATAGCCGTGCAGGGCCTGTTCGGCCCGTGCGCGCTGGGCCTTCGCCTGTGCTTTGAGTTGACCGGCGTGGAAGACGGGCGCGAACAAGCCCGCCGTGAGATTCCAGGCCTTCGCTTCGCTGCTGTTCAGGCTCGAGAGCTCGTCGCTGATCACACCGAGGCTTCCCGTCAAGCTGATCGAGGGCCAGCGTTGGGCCTCGGCCACGCCGACACGTGCGGTCTCGGCGGCGAGCTGCTGCTCGGCCGCAACCAGATCGGGCCTGCGCTGGAGAAGCTCCGAGGGAAGACCAGCGGGAATCGCCGCGTCCAGCGGCACCTCCTTTAGCCTGAACTATGCACGAAAGTTGGCTGAGAAGCTGGCTTTCCAATGTTTCAGCGTGCCGCGCGGCGATTGACGCTGACGGATCTCGTTTTGGGTGGTCGATGCCCATTCCGTGGCGCGAATGCGGAGTGTGCTTCGG
>JAAETT010000655.1 GCA_024228115.1 bacterium | reverse complement strand
GTCAAGTCAATCCGATACCGCTTCTTCGACATACGGGCCCCATGAATCGGCCCGCGACACGGCGAGAACCGATTGGCTGCGGGGGACGCAGTGCTTAGCATGACAACACTTCCGCCTTTGGTCGATACAAGGGACTAGGTTACGTCGCTGCCGAGGGCCTCGGCGTCACGATCGAAGCCTCCTACACCGTCGGCGAGTACGACATCCTGATCCTCTCCGCCAAGGAGAGCGCGGGCCTCGAGACCTGGCTCACCGATAGCGGCTACCGCCTTCCCGAGGGCGCCGGCCCCGTGCTGGGCTCCTACCTGAAGCAAGGCATGCGCTTCTTCGTCGCCAAGGTGAACCTGGAAGAGCAGGCGAAGGCCGGCTACCAGACGCTCCGTCCCCTGCAGGTCGCCTACGAATCACCCAAGTTCATGCTGCCGATTCGCCTCGGCACGGTGAACGGCGACGGGCCCCAGGAGCTCTTCGTCTACGCTCTCACCCGAACGGGCCGCGTCGAAACCACGAACTACCGAACCGTGAAGCTTCCGACGGGTATGAACCTGCCGGTTGCGACCAAGGAGCGCTTCGGCGAGTTCTACAAGGCGCTCTTCAGTGAGCAGACCCGGCGCGAAAATTCCGAAGTGGTGTTCCTCGAATACGCCTGGGACATGGGATGGTGCGATCCCTGTGCCGCCGATCCTCTTTCCGCCAAGGAACTCCGTGAGCTTGGGGTCTTCTGGCTGGACGAAAACGCGCCGAGCACTCCCCCAGGAATCGTCCCGCGGAGAAGAAGGCCTTCCCCGGCCCAGAACGTCTTCGTCAGCCGGCTCCATGTTCGCTACGACCGGGATCATTTTCCGGAGGATCTGCGATTCCAGGAGACCGGAGACCGCGCCAACTTCCAGGGGCGCTACGTCCTGCAACACGCCTGGACGGGCGAAGCCCAATGCCCAGCCGCGCAGGCGTACCGCCGCGCATTGCCCGAGCGTCAGGACAAGGAGGCCCAGACGCTGGCCTCATTGACCGGCTGGGATATCGGTGAGATTCGTGGCTGGGCAGGCCTCTCGTCGACGACACCGGAGGATCCCGTCGAGCCTACGCCCTGGTGGAAGAAACTCTGGCCCGATCAGTAGCAAACAGCGTTTGGAACTCGGTGAGGGGTGATAATAATCACCCTGGGAACGTGCGCAGTCTGCGATGCTGAAGAAAAGGAAAGGGAAACCGGGACCGAGGTCCGGCATCTCAGTCGCGTACCTTTCCAACCAAGGAGATTCTATGACTCGCATTCTGAATCTGCGCCGCCTCGGACTCGCCGTGGCGGTGGCCGGGCTTCTGGCCCTGCCGCTCGTCGCCTTCGCTGACAGCCACGAAGCGGGGGAGGCCAATCCCTGCAACCCGTGCGCGGAGAATCCGTGCAACCCGTGCGGCGACAACCCGTGCGACGACAATCCCTGCAACCCGTGCGGGGGCGACTGATTCCAGTCGTTCAGAATTCCTACGCGGCGGGGGCCCTGGCTCCCGCCGCGTTCGTTTGGGCTGGCTCTCAGGCTGCGGGGTCGAGTCTGAAGAACCAGACACCACCCGTGCCGGTCCATCGAAGAACTTGCTTCAGCATGCGCGAAGCTCCTCGATGGCCGCCTGGCGGTCCTCCTTCTTTGCGAACTCGAAGTTGCAGAAGAGCCGATCGATCCGGCCTCCGAACCGCTTCTTCAACTCGCCAGCGACACGGTGTGGCTCTGCCACGACGGCGAACTGCTCCAGGATCTCATCGCTGATGAGCGTTCCCATTTGTTCCCACTCGCCTTGCTTCGAGAGTGCGTTCAGCTCGCCTTGCAGCTCCCCCCAACCGTGGGCCTCGAGCACGCCCCGATAGGCCGGTGTCGAGCCGTAGAAGGCGATCTGTCGCGTGACCGCCGTGCGGGACGCTTCCCATTCCTTCTCGTTCGCGCCCGAAACAACGAAGACCGGATAGCAGACTTCGAAATCCTCGCGCTTGCGGCCTGCCGCAGCGAGGCCTCGCTCGATGGCCGGTAGCGTGACTTCCTCGAAGTACTTCGGGGTGCTGAAGCCGTGGACGAGCATGCCGTCCGCCACCTCGCCGGCCACCTCGGTCATCTTCGGGCCAACGGCGGCCAGAACCACCCGCGGCGCTCCGTCTGGATTGTTGGTCGGCGTGAACATCGGCGTCATCAACGTATGCGTGTAGTAGTCGCCGCGGAACGCCAGCTTCTCGCCCTCGTACCAGCAATCCCAGATGGCCCGCATGGCCAGGATGAACTCACGCATGCGTGCCGCCGGGTGGGACCAGGGTTGGCTGAAGCGTTTCGTGATGTGCGGTTTGATCTGGGAGCCGAGGCCCAGGATGAAGCGGCCCTTCGAGAGTGCCTGGAGATCGTTGCTGATGCCCGCAACGATCATCGGGTTGCGCGCGAAGGCCACGGCGATCGAGCTCATCAACTCGATCCGCTGCGTATGCTCGGCGGCGAGCAGGAGCGGGAAGAACGGATCATGGGCCATCTCGGCGGTGATGAGGCCATCGAAGCCCTGCGCTTCGAGAGCGCGTGCCGCGTCGGGCACGGTCGCCAGATCTGTCAACATGAGCCCCGCGTCGACCTTCATGGAATCTCCTTCGGATGAGAGCCGGCAGGGTACCGTGGCTCCGCGTGTCGGGCCCGCCTCCTGTAGGCTCGTGTCGTGGCCTCTCCTCTCGACGGAATTCGTGTCCTGGATCTGACCCGCTATCTGGCCGGACCGTTCTGCACGATGATGTTGGCCGACTACGGCGCCGACGTCGTCAAGGTGGAGGCGCGGGAAGGCCGGGAGTTTCGTCCCGCCGGCGCTGCGCGCGACACGTATTTCTTCTTGTCCGCGAATCGGGGCAAGCGTTCGATCACCCTCGATCTGCGCAAGCCGAAGGGGAAACAGGTCTTGCTGCGCCTACTGGAGGCGACGGACGTCGTGGTCGAGAACTTCCGGCCCGGCGTGATGGAGCGGCTTGGCCTCGGGGGCGAGGCGTTGATTTCGCGCTTTCCACGATTGATCTATTGCGGCATCTCTGGCTTCGGACGCACGGGGCCCTACGCCGAGCGGCCCGGTTTCGATCAGATCGCCCAGGGCATGAGTGGCTTCATGGCCCTGACGGGAACCGAGGCGAGCGGGCCGACCCGCGCGGGCATCGCCATTTCGGATCTGCTGGGTGGCTTGTTTGCGGCTCACGGCATCCAACTCGCACTCTTGGCACGTGAGCGGACCGGTCGCGGGCAGATCGTGGATACGTCACTGCTCGAGGCGACGATCGGCGTGCTCACCTGGGGCGCAGGGATGTACTTCGATGCGGGACGCGATCCGGGGCCCGCGGGTCAACACCATCCTCTCTCGTCGCCCTACGGCAGATTCGAAGCACGCGATGGATTCCTCAACCTGGCGGCCGGAAGCGATGCGATGTGGGGGAAAGTGGCTGAGACGCTCGGTCGCGCCGACTGGCTCGATGAGGAGCGTTTCTGCGACGCGCCCGCACGCGTGCGGAACCGCGAAGAACTCACCGCGGAGATCGAGGCGGTGTTAGGGGGAGCCGACGTCGCGGAATGGGTCGGCCGCTTCAACCGGGCAGGTGTTCCCTGTGGTCCGGTGCTCACGATTGCCCAGGTGTTCGAGGATCCCCACGTGCTGGCGCGCGGCATGCTGGCGGAACTTCCCCATCCAGAGATCGGCACGTTCAAGACGACGGGTCTGCCGGTCAAGCTCTCGGATACGCCCGGACGCATCGAACGGCGTCCGCCGCTGCACGGGGAACACACGCACGAGGTCCTGGTCGAGAACGGGTGGGATGAGACGGAGATCGCTGGACTACGCGACGATGAAGTGATCTAGCGGCGACTGCCGAGCGTCCGGGTCGTGCGCCGACGATCCTATGGGTCCTGCGCCGGTACCTCGCTCCAGAAGACGCCTCGCAGGTCCCCCTCGGCAAAGCCGGTCGCGCGATCTTCCGGGTAGCGTTCTGCCAGGCGCTCGGAAACTCCAGGCGCGAGGGAGCTGCCGTGGCAGGTGAGGCAAACGGCCTGGGTGACGATCGGTTCGACGTAGCCTGTTCCTCCTCCGGGTAGCGAAATCTCACGTGGTTCGCGGTCAGCCGCGTCTTCCAGGTAGGCAGCGAGTACGGGCTTGACCCAGCTGGGACTGGCGTTCGCCGGGTTGCGCAACCGGTGGCTGGTGCGGCCGAGGCGGAGTCCATCTTGCGCTCGAGCTTGGGCAATCTTCGGCGCTTCCATCCGGCATGCGTCGATGGCTTCGACCGGCCCCTTTTCCAGGCCTGCCTTCAACGCTGCCTGTAGATCGCGCTTGAAGGGTGCAAGGCGAGCGGCGGCAGACGCCTCGTCGGCCTGGGCCGGCAAACAAGGGTAGAGGAGGACCGTCAGCATGATGAATGCCGTAGCGGATGAGCGGCTCGCAATCGATCTCGAGCTGGGATTGGGCGCATGCATGCAGGGTAGGATGACGAATCACAAGCCCCGAATGCCAGCCTGGGCGGGCAAGTCGTTGGGGCGCGAGCGGGTGATCTCGGCCTATCCTCCTCGCGAGAAGGAGAACGCCATGGCTGATATCCGTCGTCTCGATCTTGGAACCGATCACGTCCTTGCGGAGGTGGAGGACCGGGTCGCGACCATCACGCTGAACCGGCCCGAGCGCCGCAATGCCTTCAGCAACGAGATGCTCGAGGGCCTCGCGCGTGCATTGGAAGAGGCGGAGGGCGATCCGGAGGTCGGCTGCGTCGTATTGACGGGTGCGGGCAACGGCTTTTGTGCGGGTGGCGATGTGAAGGCAATGAACGAAGCGAACCAGGGCAAGGGAGCGACGGGCGGAGGTATCGACGCCGCGATCCATCGTCAGCGCCTCTCGCAGCGAGCGACATCGGGCAAGGTCTACGACATGCCCAAGCCGGTGCTTGCCTCTTTGCCTGGCGCAGCCGCAGGTGCGGGCTTCTCCCTGGCGATGGCATGCGATCTGCGCATTGCCTCCGAGCGGGCGGTGCTCACCACCGCCTTTGGCAACGTCGGCTTCAGCGGTGACTACGGCGGCACCTTCTTCCTCACCCAACTCGTGGGCGCCGCCAAGGCGCGAGAGTTGTATTTCCTTCCGGATCGGCTCGACGCTGCGGAAGCAGAGCGGCTCGGCCTCTTCAACTGGGTCGTTCCGGCCGAGAAGCTCGCCGCCGAAACCCGAGCCATCGCGTCGAGGCTGGCTCAGGGCCCGACGGTTGCCTACCGCTACATGAAGGAAAACCTGAACCGGGCTGTGGCCGGCGAGATGGGCGACTGCATGGATCTCGAAGCCACCCATCATGTCCACACCGGCTTCACCGAAGACCACCGCAATGCGGTCAAGGCGTTCGTGGAGAAGAAGACGCCTGTATTCAAGGGGAAGTAGCCGATCGTATCCGCTGTCTGCTAGATCCCGACCCTCAACTTCTTCACTTCAGGAGCCCAACCCATGGCCGACGTGCCGGTCTATCTCGTCGTCAACCTTCATGTCGAGGACGCGGACCGCTACCTCCAATACGAGAAGGGTTTCTTTTCGATCCTCAAGGAGCACAAGGGGCAGTTCATCACGTATGACGACAATGCGGAGACTCTGGAGGGGACGATGCCGCGTTCCGGCCGCATGGTGATCTTCAGCTTCCCTTCGGAAGAAGCGGCCAAAGGGTGGTACAACGATCCCAAGTACCAGGCGCTGTCGGAACATCGTCGGGCCGGGACGAAGCTCGAGTTCCTCACGCTGATCCACGGATTGCCGCCGCGATAGCCCGCGCTCGGTTTCATGGTGTCTAGCCTGAACTATGCACGAAAGTTGGCTGAGAACCTGGCTTTCCACGGTTTCGGCGTGCCGCGCGGCGATTGACGCTGACGGATTTCGTTTTGGGTGGTCGATGCCCATTCCGTGGCGAGAATTTGGGGCGTGCCTCG
>JAAETT010000654.1 GCA_024228115.1 bacterium | reverse complement strand
TCAATGGACAACTTACTTTCTGGATATACAGATTTTTCATGGAATAAGTTGTGCGCCGCAATAACTGCACTAGCCAGTGTTGATGGGGTGCAGACATACAGCACCAGGCGGTACTGTATGATGGTTACTAAAAACCTTCCAGGGTCCGTCCATTTGTGCTGTCATTTTTTTTAAATTAGTTTTTTAATAGACCTAATATCTTGTAGAGCTAGAAAAGTTCCATACTAAGACCGATTCTTGTCAAAATTGCTAGGACCGGTTTTCATCCAAGTCCAAGAGGTAAGAAATTTTGACCCCAAAATCGCCCGAATCGGTGTCTCGATATCCCGATCGGATGAAGTCGCAGAACTTTTTCGATGTCAAATTCGAAATCCCCATCTAAAACTGCATACTAGGGCTGGTTTTGATCCAAATCCGAGAGGTAAGAAATTTTGACCCTGAAATCGCCCGAATCGGTGTCCCGATATCCCGATCGGATGAAGTGGCAGAACTTTTTCGATGTCAAATTCGAACTCCCCATCTGAAACTGCATACTAGGACCAGTTTTCGTCAAAATCTGAGATAAACTAAATTTTGACCCCAAAATTGCCCAAATCGGTGTCCCAATATCCCGATCGGATGAAGTCGCAGAACTTTTTCGATG
>JAAETT010000653.1 GCA_024228115.1 bacterium | reverse complement strand
GCTTCCAGGGCAACCCCGGCTCACACCCGATCCGGAGCCTTCGCGGTCCCGGGCGCCCCAGACCCTACTCACCGCAACAATTCAACCGAGAATCCCACGCTACGCGGCCGATCTCGCTTCTACCGCGCAGACTCCTAGGGAAGAATCAGTGTCGGCGGGCCCTGGTAGGGAGGTGTCGTGGCGAACGTCCCGCCGTCGTCGATCTTCACGACGAAGATGCCCTCCTGAGCCGGCAGGTTGTTCTTGTTCAGGAAGTCAGCGGTCAAGATGACATTGCAGGGGCAGTTCGACGAAACCTCGAAGTAGCTGCCCGATAGGATGAACTTCGCGTCGCCACCGGCACCGTTACCCCAGGGCACGAGGGTCACGAAGCCTGGTGAAGCTCCGCCCGTCATGAAGGTGGTCGAACTGAAGTTGTGGAATTTGAACGAGATGTCTCGTCTGCCGAAATCGAGCACGACATCTGCGTCGAACACTCCAAGGTTCGGCGGCTTCAGGAGTGCCCCGGTCTCCTTCCACACGTACTTCCCCTGGAAGACATCCGAGAACTGAACGAGCTGCTGCACGGAGGTCAGACCGGGGGGATACGCGAGCGGAGCCGTCGTGTTGACGAGTTCGGCAAGCCCCGCTCCATCGGCGCCTTGGAAGGGAGAGGGATCCAGGTCTTCGATGGCGTCGCTCCGGAGCGCCACGCGACTGGGCGCGACGCTGGCCTCCTGACCGGAGACGAGCAGTGCGCCTGCGGCTCGCTTGGGATGTTGGGGCCCGATCGGTCGCGTGTCTCGAGGTAGTGGCGGAGGGCTCCCGGTCGGCAGGGCGGGAAGGAAGCCCAGATCCGCAGCATCCACATGGAAAGGTGCGGATGGGGGTGCAGCGCCGACGAGGCGCACCCCGAATCCCGGCGTCACGAGTTCCTCTGCGCCGCCCGGCGTGCGCACGTGGAGGCCGCCCACCCGTTCATCCGCATCGTTGAACGGGCCCGGTCCGAGGAGCGCAACGACGCTCTCCGAATCTCCGACCCTCACGGCTGCGATCGTTCCGCGGATCCCGATACTGCCCTCGGGTAACGCCAGGTTCATGTTCTCCGGCTCGTCGCGTGCGACTTTGCCGGTGACGAATCGGAACACACCCTTGGCGAGCGTGGCATCGACCTGTCCACCGCTGACGTTCGGATCGTAGACGAACTCGTCGATCGTCATCTCGCTGTCGGGCCCAAGTGTGAAGACGGTTTCGTCGAGCAACAGGATCTGCAGGCCGCCCTGATGATCGGTACGAATCACATCGCCCATGTGGATGGGGTCGCCGCTCTTCACCGAGAGGCCTACCTGAGGTGGCCGGTCGACCTGAACCGCACCGCGAACAGCTGCCGCAACACCGGCTTGGAAGGATGCGGCCGGAGCCGCGAGCAACAGCAATGCGAACACGCGGCAGAGAGCGACAAGGCCGCCAGGTGAGAGATTCCGCAGCATCAGAACTCCCAACGCTTGGAGACCAGGAAACCCAGTTTCAGGTTGTCATAGGTGAAATTCGGCAGATTCGAAGAACTCCAGAGGTACTCGCCGGTCAACGAGAGTACGAGCTCCGCCAGGTCGCCCCTGATCAGGCCGCCCGAGAGGAACGAGAGCGGCGCCCCATACATCACGCGCGAGCGGATGATGGCTTCACGTCGGATCTTCGTCGAGATGAACGATTGGGCGTCCTTGTAGCGGTTCCAATCCAGGGAGGTGCTGGCCAGTACGAACTGCCCGCCACCGGGGAGCCAGGTGTGCTGGAAGCCCAGCATGGGGCCCCAATACGAGTAGAAACGACGCTGGGCCGAACGGTTGCGAAATCCCAAGGCCAACCGGGTGCGATGGCTCGGGGAGTGGATCCACTGGAGATCGCCGCCGAGGGTCGTTTCGAGGCCAGTGCGTTCGTAGGCCCGCGGCGAATCCGGGATGCCGTCGTAGTCGAATGATTCCAGACGCACGAGCCCCCCAGCCCGGAAGCGGGAAGAGAGTCGCCGCTCGGCGCGAACTTCTCCTGCGATGCTGCGCACGAATTTCTCGGCTGAGAGATCCACCAGGCCCGCGATCAGCCGCATCGTCCAATCCGTCTCCGGCGTGCGCAACCGAAGGCCCGCTTGTCCCGTACCGGAGCGCACGTCGAAGCGTTCCAGTTTTTCCTGCTCTGCGTTGTAGAAGCTGAGCGCTCCGAAGAGCGTGTGCTGTTCCTGATCGCCTACGTCTCGTTCCATGACGAGTTCGGCGATCGTCAGGTAGCTGTAGTCGTCGTCCTCGGTGAGGCCATCACCGAGCTGGAAGCGGAAATCGCGCACGAGCAGGGTGTCGGAGTGAGGTGCCGAGTTCCGATTGCTGTCGTATTGGGCCCCGCCGGTGACGGAGAAGCTGCCTCGGGTTCGGCGCCTTCGCCGTTCGATGCGACGGCTGTAGTCGATCGCGCTCGCCGCAAGCTCCGCGGTCAGTTCCGCCTGGCGAACCCGCTCGAGCTCGGATTCAGCGCCATCGAGATCGTCGAGCCGGAACAACACGATCGCGTGGTAGAGCCGGACGTTTGCCAGCTCTGGTTGAAGGAGCAGGATTCGCTCCAGGGTCGCAGCGGCTCCCTTCAGATCTCCCCGCGCCACCTGGGCATCTGCCCAGCGGATGTTGAGCTCGGGGTCGTCCGGGTTTGCAAGCACGTCGGCGTAGGTGATGTCCGAGCGCGTCGCCGGAAGCTCCGCGGCTTCGGCCGCTGTGGCCTGAGCCTCTCGGCTGCTGCGAATTCCCTGCTGCGCGGCCTCCTGCTCGCGCTCCGGTTGGAGGACCTGGCCCCCGGCGGCCGACGCCACCAGCAGGGTCGTCGCCAACAGCCAGAGGAATCGCGCTTGGTGAAATCGGGCTCGGTACGAATTCATGCGGCGCATGCGAACCGCATCGGCCAACAGGTTCCCCAACTGGAGAGGGTGTTTTGCTCGAGAAGCTGCGTGTCCGTTGACCCGCACCTTCAGGTCATTTCGATGAGGCTGTGAACACCCCGTTCCAGTCTTGTGCGGGGGGTTCCACCCGGAACCCCTCGATCCGCTCACGCATCAACGCGTACAAGCCTTCCAGCTCGGGTGCGGCTTCCGCGCAGGCTTCGCAGCGCCCGAGTGCTTCTTCCCAGGCGCCGGTCCGATACGCCTTCAAGAGCCCATCGTGCTCTGCCCTCAGCTCCAGATAAGCTGGAGTGCCGGCGTAGTCTTCATCGCCAAGCAACGCGTGGATCCGGACGGCTTCTTGCTTGCCCTTCACACGGATGAGATCGAGCTCGAGGGTCGCGAGTTCCGGCACGGCGCGGAAGGTCTCGTCGCCGAGGATGATGTCGATGCCGTAGGTCCTCGACTGCCCCTCGAGGCGGGACGCGAGGTTCACGGCGTCGCCGATCACCGAATAGTCGAAGCGCTGCTCGCTGCCCAGGTTGCCGACGCACGCATGTCCGGTGTTGATTCCGATGCCGACCCGGAGCGGCCCAAGATCGCCGGGTTCTTCGCGTTCGAGTTCCGCATTCAGCCCGGCCAATGCCTCGTTCATGGCCAGGGCAGCCTGACAAGCGAGGCGTGCATGGTCGGGAACGTCCAGAGGGGCATTCCAGAAGGCCATCACGCAATCGCCCATATACTTGTCGATCGTGCCCTGGTGCTCGAGGATGGCTTCGCTGAGGGGTGTGAGCAGCCGGTTGACGAGCCGAGTCAGTGCCTGGGGATCCATCCTCTCCGACAAGCTCGTGAAGCCCCGCACGTCGCAGAAGAGGAACGTGAGTTCACGCATCTCGCCGCCCAGGCGAAGCCGCTCCGGATCTCGCGCGAGTTCGGCGACCAGGGTTGGCGAGAGGTAGTGAGCGAAGGCACCGCGCACATGACGGCGTTGGCTTTCCTCGGATAGGTGGCCCAACACCGATCCGACCAGGAAGACCGCGAACACGCCGAGGGTGGGAATCACCGGATCGAAGAGCCAGGCGCGTTCCGTGAACGCCCAGACGCTCCCTCCGATTGCCGCCGCGCTCGCCAAGAGCAATACGCCCGCGCCCACGAGCGCGCTGGCGAAGCGAACGAGCAAGAGCACGGTCAGGCCGAGTACGGCCATGGCTGTCCACTCGAGTCCGAGCGCGAAGCCTGGTCGCTCCAGGTGGTGACCGAGCAGGATCTGCTCCACCAACTCTGCATGCAGCATCACTCCGGGCAACGCTGGATCGAGGGGCGTCGCGCGCTGATCCTTCAGGCCGATGGCACTCGTGCCCAGGAACGCGATCGC
Organism: bacterium; assembly: GCA_024228115.1. Taxonomy (NCBI): domain Bacteria; species bacterium. The sequence goes on along the minus strand of JAAETT010000653.1, from coordinate 26,687 downwards.
GCCGTCCAGGCTGCCTGGAGCGGCTTTGCCTTCGAGCACCTCCCATGCCGAGATGACACGGCTTTTCGGGGTATCGGTGAAATGGATCCACGCGGCTCCCTCGGGATCCGTGGGGACTTCGAAGTGGGGTGGGATCGCGATCGAAGAAATTCCGAGGTCATCGTCGGAGTTCTCGGCCCGGATGATGTAGCCACGACCACCGACGGCCACGCGAAGTGCTTCGAGGCCCAGGCCTGGCACCAGTGTCTCGCCGTGACGGAACACCAGAGGCACGCGCCGGTGGACGCCATCCAGATCGATCCGGCCGTTGAGGGATCCGTTGCCCCACGCGGCCCCTTCGAGGTTGGCAAGGCTAGGTACGGCGCCCGAGAAGGTCGGAACGCGACGCAGGGGATCCCGTTCCGATGCTGCATCGGCCTTGACCCCGATCGAGAACTTCCGTGCGGGAAGGCGCTCATCCGCATCGGCGGAGACGAGGAAGAAACCGGTGACCGTCGGGCCGGCGGCCAGCTGCTTTGCGAGCACTGTGTCCGGGTCGGGCAGAGCATCGAGTTGCGCCCGAACCCCCGGATCCAGATCCGGCCACGCGCGCGCGATCGGCGCTGGGCCCATCCGATCGGGCTCGGCAAACACGATATCGAAGGCAAGTGCCGCTGCGCCCTGGGCATGGGCGCGGTCGACCAGATCGGCGATCACGCGTCGCGGCCAAGGCCATTGTCCAACTCTTACCAGGCTGGTCTCGTCGATATCGATCACGCGCACACCCGCATCTTGCCACGGGCGCGGCCAGTTGCGTTGGAACTGGTCGAAGACCTGATTGCGCAGGCTCACGAGAGGGCCCGGCTGGACGCGAACCAGGCACAGCACGGCCACCAGGACGAGCAGCGGAGCCAGGATGCGGGTGCGGGCCATACCTATAGGTCGGAGACAAGCCTTCGGGCCTTGAACCCGCCCGGGAGGCATGCTCGGGCCGGCGGGACAGCGCTACCGTGCCGGCCATGGAGGATCGTTACGGACGCCCGCCGGATCTGGCTGCAGCCCGCGCCCATTGGCGCACCAAGAAACGCTCGAAACCTGCCGAGCGCGAAGCGATCGGGCCTGGCGACGAATCCGTTTGGGACTACCCGCGTCCCCCGCGGTTGGAACCCGCTCGCCGGCCGGTGCGGGTGTTGCTTGCCGGGCGGGTCGTAGCGGCTTCGACGCAGGCACTGCGCGTGGTCGAGACGGCGAGTCCACCCGTGTACTACGTGCCCCCCGCGGACGTGGCCCCTGGCGCGTTCGTGCCGAGTGAACTCGAGAGCTTCTGCGAATGGAAGGGACTGGCCCGCTATTTCGACCTGAGGGTCGGGGATGTCTACGCCGAGAATGCCGCCTGGTCCTACCCGGAGCCCGACGAAGGTTTCGAGCCCTTGCGTGACTTCCTGGCGATCTATCCCGGTCGCGCCCTCAGCTGCTACCTGGGCGGGGAACGCGTGGGAGCCCAACCCGGCCGGTTCTACGGTGGCTGGGTAACGGATGAGATCAAGGGCCCGTTCAAGGGCGAGCCCGGTACGGAGGATTGGTAGTGGGGCGGCCGATCGAGTTCTGGTTCGAGTTTGCAAGCACCTACTCGTATCTCACCGCGATGCGCATCGACACGATCGCTGCGGCGGCCGGGGCCGAGATCCTGTGGAAACCGTTCTTGTTGGGCCCGATCTTTCGAGCCCAGGGCTGGAACGATTCGCCCTTCAATCTCTACCCGGCGAAGGGTCGCTACATGTGGCGCGATATGGAGCGGCTTTGTAACGGCTACGGGCTTTCGTTCCGAAAGCCTTCCGTGTTTCCGCGGAACGGGCTGCTGGCAACAAGGGTTGCACTGGTTGCGATCGACCGCGGGTTCGGCCCCGCGTTCGTGCGCGATATCTACCACGCGAACTTTGCGGACGATCGCGAGATCGGAGACGTCGCGGTCGTTACGAACATCCTCGAGGCACTCGGCGAGGCGCCCGCTGCGGTTCTTCAAGCGGCGGATACGGCGGAGAACAAGCAACGTCTGCGCGAGCAGACGGAGCAGGCTCGGGAGGCTGGACTCTTTGGGGCGCCGACACTACGTGTGGGAGACGAGTTGTTCTGGGGAAATGATCGGCTCGGGGATGCGGTGGCCAGGGCGACCCTGGGTGATCTCTGAGTCGAGGCCGGCCGGTCCGCCTCGTCCAGGATGCCAGCGGAAGCTGTCCTCGCCGATCTCCGCCAATACCGCCCGCTTCCTTCCCGATGGCCCGTTTCGCCAACGATGACTCCCAGTCGGCCAGCATGAATGCACCGGGCTCGTTTCTGGTAGATTGCTCTGCGTTCCATCCCTGAGGTGAACGTTTGATCGAGCGCGCCGTGGCAGTCTTCTTCCTTCTCTTGTTCCTCGGGTTCGGGGTCGTCGCCTTCTGGGCGGTCATGCCCGAAGATCTCGAGCTCGATCCCGAGGCGTACCTCGCGGCGGCGGAAGCCTATGAGGTGCGCATCATCCGCGACGCGTACGGCGTCCCGCATATCTACGGCAAACGGGATGCCGACGTGGCCTATGGCCTCGCTTTCGCCCACGCCGAAGATGACTTCCTGACGATCCAGAAGGTCGGTCTGGCGACGCGCGGTCGGCTCTCTGCGGTCGAGGGCATCGATGCTGCACCGATCGACTTCATGGTGCAGTGGATGGGCGTGTGGGATGCGGTCGACGCCGGCTATGAAAGCGAGATCTCGGCGGAGACCCGCGCCATCGCGGAGGCCTACGCAGTTGGTGTGAACCACTACGCGGCTCTTCACCCGGAGGCCGTACTGCCGGGTGCCATTCCGTTCTCCGGCCGCGATATCGTCGCCGGCTTCGCCTTCAAGACGCCACTCTTCTACGGCTTCCAACAGGTGATGCTCGAGCTCTTCGAAGAAGATCGGCAACGCGATCTGGCGCTATCGCCGACGGAGAACGCCTTTCATCTCACGGATGTGCCGCAGCCGATCCTCGGATCGAACGCGGTGGCGGTGGGCCCTGGCCGCTCGGCCGATGGTGCGACTCGCTTGCTCATCAATTCGCATCAGCCCTACACCGGCCCCGTCGCCTGGTACGAAGTGCGGCTGCATAGCGAGGAAGGCTGGGACGTAGCGGGGGGCGTCTTCCCGGGCGGCCCCGTGATGCTTCACGGAGCCAATCGCCATCTCGCCTGGGCCAGCACCGTCAATCAACCGGACCTCGCCGATGTCTATGTGCTGGATGTCGATCCAGATGACCAGAACCGCTATCGGCTCGATGGAGAATGGCGAGCCTTCGAACAGGGCGAGGCCTCGTTCGCCGTGAAGCTGCTCGGTCGGTTGCGCTGGACGGTTACCCGCGAGTTGCTGAAGAGCATGCATGGCCCAGTCCTGCGCCGCCCTCACGGCACCTACGGCATTCGTTTCGTGGGCATGGGCGAGATTCGTGGGGTGGAACAGTACATGCGTATGAACAAGGCCCGCAGCGTCGACGAGTGGCGGGATGCGATGCGGATGCAGGCTTTGCCCTCGATCAACTTCGTCTACGCCGATGAAGTGGGCAACATGGGCTACGTCTACAACGCCCGTTTTCCCAAACGGCGCGAAGGTTGGGATTGGAAGGGTTACCTGCCGGGCGATCGGTCCGATCTGGTCTGGACGGAGTACCATACCTACGACGAAGCGCCGCAGTTGATGAACCCGTCCTCCCAGGTTGTCACCAACGCCAATAGCGATCCCTTCCATGCGACCGTCGGCGAGGAAAACCTGAAGCGGGAGAACTACCCGGAGAGCTTCGGCATCGAACGACGCATGACGAATCGGGCGCTACGCGCTCTCGAACTCTACGGCGGCGACGATTCGATCACGGCCGAGGAGTTCCGCGCCTACAAATTCGACAAACGCTATTCCGCGAAGAGCGCCGCTCGGGAGATCGTTGCAACCATCCTGGCGGCTGATCCGGAAACTCTCGGAGACGATCCGGACTACGCGGAGGCGCGGGAACTCCTGGCGGCCTGGGATTTCACCGCAACGGCGGCGAGCCGCACCGCTCCCATTGCCATCATCAGTCTGACGCCGGTGGTCGTTGCCATGATGAAGGAAGAACCGCCGCTGGATCCGCTCGATACGTTTCGCGATGCCGTGGCCGTACTCCGCCAACACCACGGCCGCCTCGACCCGACATGGGGTGAAGTCAACCGTTTCCATCGCGGCGATCTGGAACTGCCTGCTGACGGAGGGCCGGATGTCTTGCGAGCGTTGGAGGCCTTCGTGCTGGACGAGGACGGTACCTACTCGGTCAAGTCGGGAGATTCTCTCGTGATGTTCGTCGAATGGGATGCTGAAGGGAAGCAGCGGGTCGAGACCGTTCATCAATATGGGAGCGCCACACTCGATCGCGCCTCGCCTCATTTTGCCGACCAGGTGCCGCTCTTCCTGAGCGAGGGCACGAAGAAGGTGCTCTGGACCCTGGAGGAGCTTCTCCCTACGGCGACCCGCGACTATCGGCCCGGCGAGTCCGGGTAAGACCCGGGTCGCCTCCGGTTTCCGCCCGATTTCATGACGGACTCCGCAGGTCGATAGACCTCGGGATGACCAATCCCAACCTGTTTCTTGGCCGCCAGCCGATCGTCGATCGAAACGAGCAGATCGTCGCCTACGAGTTGCTCTTCCGATCCTCGGCGGAGAGTGCTCGTGCGGATTTCAGCGATCAGAGCCAGGCGGCGGCGAGCGTGGTGGTGGACACCTTCATGCACATGGGACCCAACAAGGTGTTGGGCCAGGCGCTCGGCTTCTTCAACGTCACGCGGGCCGTACTCGAGAGTGGCGCCATGGCCGTGCTTCCAACGGATCGCGTGGTCATCGAGATCCTCGAGGACATCGTTCCGGATGGTTCCGCCATGGCCGCGTGTGAGGCGCTGCGCAAGGAAGGTTTCTCCCTCGCCCTCGACGACTACGTGCCAGGAGATCCGCGTGAGGAGATGCTCGCGCTCGTGGATTGGGTGAAGGTCGACTTACTGGAGACCGACCCGAAGAAGTTGAAGCGTCTCGTTCGTCAACTGCGCTCCACCGACGCCAAGCTCCTCGCTGAGAAGGTTTCGACCCGCGCGGAGTTCGAGCGCTGTCATGCCCTTGGTTTCGAGTATTTCCAGGGTTTCTACTTCGCCTATCCGGAGACCTTGACAGACCGTTCGATGGAGCCAGGCCAGGCGGCGTTGTTGGATCTCATGGGACGCCTGCAGCGCGACGAGGACACGCAATGCGTGGTCGAAGGCTTGAAGCCTCATCCGAGCCTGAGCGTAGGCCTGCTTCGCATCGCCAACTCACCCGCCATGGCGCGCGCCCAACGGATGGCGCGGGTCGAAGATGCGCTCGTCTTCCTTGGCCGTCGTCAATTGCAGCGCTGGCTCGCCGTGCTGCTCTTCGCCGAGAACAGCCCCGGCGGCTTTCGTGATCCACTGCTCGTCACCGCCGCCAAGCGTGGCCGTCTGCTCGAGCTTGCGGCTCGCCACATGGACGTGGACCAGGCGTGGTGCGAGCGTGCATTCCTGGTCGGAATTCTCGCCTCGATCGACGCGTTGTTGGGCCATCCGAAGCAGGAAGTCATCCAGGAGCTGTGTCTGGATTCCGAATCCGAGGCGGCGCTTCTCACCCACTCGGGCCAGCTCGGGCAACTCCTGTTCACGGCCGAGGCCTTCGAGCGGGGTGAGTTCGCGCGGGTCGAAGAAGCACTGGCCGATCTCGGAATCCCGGCGGACGAATTCCAGGCCGACGAAGTCGCCGCCTACGCCTGGGTCCATGAGTTGGCCGGAGAGATCTCGTAGGCCCTCTCCGCTCCCGCGGTCAGATATCGGCGAAGAAATCGTTGCCTTTGTCGTCGACCACGATGAAGGCCGGGAAATTCTCGACTTCGATCTTCCAGACCGCCTCCATGCCGAGCTCTGGATACTCGAGCACCTCGACGTGCTTGATGCAATCCTGTGCGAGGATTGCGGCAGGGCCGCCAATCGAGCCGAGGTAGAACCCTCCATGCTCCTTGCAGGCCTCGGTCACCTGCTTGGAGCGGTTTCCCTTGGCCAGGCTGATCATGCTGCCGCCGTGCTCCATGAAGAGTCCGACATAGGAATCCATCCTTCCGGCGGTCGTCGGGCCGAACGAGCCGGAGGCGTGGCCTTCCGGCGTCTTGGCCGGCCCGGCGTAGTAGACCATATGGTCCTTGAAATACTGGGGCAGCCCTTCGCCCCGATCGATGCGCTCTTTCAGCTTCGCGTGAGCGATGTCGCGGGCGACGACGAGTGTGCCCGTGAGGGACAGGCGCGTCTTGATCGGGTGCTGGGTCAGCGTCGCTCGGATCTCGTCCATGGGCCGGGTCAGACCCACGGCGATCACCTCGCCGGGCAGGTCCTGATCCGAGACATCCGGCATGAACTGAGCGGGATTCGTCTCGAGCTTCTCGAGGAACACGCCCTCTCTGGTGATCTTGGCCTTGATCTGCCGATCCGCCGAACAGGACACGCCGATCGCCACCGGGCAGGACGCGCCGTGCCGGGGCAGGCGAATGACACGCACGTCGTGACAGAAGTACTTTCCGCCGAACTGGGCGCCGATGCCCGTCTTCTGGGAGAGTTCCAGCACCCGGGCCTCGAGCTCCAGATCGCGGAAGGCCCGGCCGTACTCGTTTCCAGTGGTCGGCAGCGTATCGAGGTATTTCGTGCTCGCGAGCTTCACCGTCTTCAGGGTGTGCTCCGCCGAGGTGCCGCCGATCACGATCGCCAGGTGGTAGGGAGGGCACGCCGCGGTGCCGAGGGTTCGGATCTTCTCGTCGACGAAGGCGAGCAGGGACTCCGGGTTGAGCAGGGCTCGTGTCTGTTGGTAGAGGTAGCTCTTGTTGGCCGAGCCGCCGCCCTTCGTGATGAACAGGAAGCTGTATTCGTTGCCTGGAGTGGCATACAGCTCGATCTGCGCGGGCAGGTTCGTGCCCGTGTTCTTCTCGTCGTACATGGAAAGCGGAGCCATCTGTGAGAAGCGCAGGTTGGTGTTGGCGAACGTGTCGTAGATGCCGTGGGAAAGCGCTTGCTCGTCGTTCGCGCCGGTGAAGACGTCCTGACCCTTCTTGCCCATCACGATCGCGGTGCCCGTATCCTGGCAAGAGGGCAGCACCATTCCTGCGGCGACGTTGGCGTTCTTCAACAACTCCAAGGCGACGAAGCGATCGTTCTCGGAAGCTTCCGGATCATCGAAGATCGCACTGAGCTGTTTCAGGTGAGCGGTTCGCAAGAGATGAGAGACATCGCGTATTGCTTCGCCCGCCAGGAGACGCAGGGCTTCGGGCTCGATCTTCAGGACCTCGCGGCCATCGACCTTCAAGGTGCTCACGTGTTCGTCGGTGAGCTTGCGGTACTCGGTTCCGTCGTCACTGAGCTCGAAGAGTTCCTGGAAGTGAAAATCGGTCATGGCAGCTCCGGTCGCGTTGCAGGAGCGGGAAGGTTAGCAGTCGCTGGTTCGGTCGGTCACGAATCGTGCGCCGAGTTCGGTCGCGATTGCACGCAGCTCCGGCTCGTCGGCAGATCCGGAGAAACGAGCGCGATCCAGGCGCCCGGCCAGGAGTGCGAGCTCTCGAGAAGCCGAGGACGCGGCGTCCGCAGCGAAGGGATCGTCCACGTCAGCGGTGTGCCTCGTCAAGGTTGCCAGGCATTCCGCCAAGGTTGTGGCGGCAAGGGCCGGTTCGCCACGGTCGAGGCACGTCGTGGCCTCTGTGAGAAGATGCCCAGCGATTTCCTTCGGCTCCGGCCGCCTGGCAACTCGCCTGCGGAACAACAAGACGCCACTCACCAGAAGGGCGGCCAGGGCGAACCCTCCCAGCAGGAAGCCCGAGATCTGCCGGGAGGATGCGCTTTCGCGGGGTGTCGCAGGCTCCCCCGCCACCGGCCGCGTCTCTCGTCCGGGTTCGGACGTACCTGTGGAGTGTGTGGGTGCGGAAACCTGGAGAGTCAGATCCGGAAGAACGTGTTCATCGAAACGTTCACTGGCCGGATCGAAGCTCGCGACCCGAAGTCCGGGAAAGATGATCTCACCGATTCGGCGTGGCACCACGTCGTAGCGTCGATAGGTGCGGATCGAGAGATCTCGCCCCTTGTCGCGCTGTTCGTCAGCGTCGAGGACGAAGACGTCCGCGTTGCCGGGAGCCAGCATCCTCTCGACGGCAGGATCAACCCGCCAGACGGTGCCCGGCCCTTCGATGCGAACGCTGAGCCGCGCCGTTTCTCCAAGCGCCACATGGTCGGGTACGAGGCTCCACTGGAGTGACACTGGCCCGACCAGGCCGTTCCAATTGTCGGGGCGGGCAGCTACGGGCACCGGTCGGATGCGCAGGGCGACCCCGGGGACGCGCACGGGATGGCTCCCGGTGGGTGTTTCGCAGAGCAGGCCCGCTTCGGGTACCCGGAGTTCTCCGGCGTGTCCCGGATGCAGGGCCCGACGTTCCTGCATGGCGCGAGTGCCCTCGCCCGGGTCCGGCAGCCGCACTGTAGGGAGCCATTCGCTACGCATCGTTGGAAACGAGAGCGGTGGCTGGAATCGAACCCGTGTGACATCGCGTCGCTGCTCGATCTGCAGGATGTAGAGAACCTGCTGGCCGACGAAGGCCTCGTCCGGCACCACGCTTACGGTCGCCTGACAAGGAACCTCCGCAGCTCCGGATGTTCGAAGCAGCAGCGTTAGCAGGATCACTCCTGCACAGCGCAGGCCTACCAACGCGATCCCCCGACCCAAGGTCCGCCTGATGAGCCGAGCTGCGCATCGAGTGCGGCTCGTACATCGTCCTCTTGTGCATCGAGCCAGCGTTCGGCTTCGGCCTGATCCATGCTGGGAGGCTGCGGCTCGTCGCGGCTCCGTCGGCTGACGGGCTCTTGCGGCGAGTTCTCAGGGGGCCTTGTCTCTTCGGGAGTTCTGGCCGCTCTCTCCTCGCGAGCCTCATCCGGTTGCGCCTCGTCACCGTCATCAGTGTCCTGGGCTTCTTCTGCCTCGGGCGGGCTCGTAGGGTCGGTCTCGTGGGGTTGGTTCTCGGGAGGCACCTGCTCCTCCTTCCGCAGCGCCGTCAGGGTCCACTCCAGGTTGAATTTTGCCTTGTGGCTTCCGGCATCGAGTGCAAGGGATTCGAAGAAGGCGTGCCGGGCCTCCTCCAGCCGGCCGCCCTCGAGGGCGAGCACGCCAAGGTCGTACCAGGCGAGCGCAGCCGTTCGCGAGTCGCCACCGCGGAGCGCAGCGGCACGGAAGGCATGCTCGGCCTCGGCGATCTCGCCAGCGCGGGCCCGGGCGATGCCGAGCGCCACGAGCACCCGGCTGTCTGCGCCGGCCGCACGGATCTGCGCTTCGAGGACAGGCCGCGGATCTGGTTGGGGCTCCGCCGCACCGGGCAGGAATGTTGCCAGCACGAGCCACGGAAGAGCCCGCGCCAAGCTCGCCCAGCGTCGACCGGGGAACCGGGCCATCGGTTCCACGGCGGCTCGTTTCGTGCGAAACGTGCCCGGCCACGCTTCGAGGAGGAGTAGGAGCCAGACGAGGAATGCCGGTGGGGCAACCCAGGTGATCGGCACGCGTCGGAGTAGCGTGCCCTCGGCGGTTGGGATGGCATCGCGGCGGATCTCGGCGACGAGTGCGGGAAGGTCGACCTCGCCCCAGCCATCGGCCAGGAAGAGCCGACCGCCGCTCGCCTCGATGAGGGGCGCGAGATCGGAGAGCACACGCCGGGTGTGGACCGGTTTGCCCTTGGCGCCTCGGAGCGGTCGGCCCCGGTCGGGGATCGGCCCGCCAGTCTCCGTACCGAGCAGGACCGCCACCACACGCGCGTCGGCCTGGGCGACCTCCGAGGCGAGAACTCCCGGCAGGCGTCCGATCTCGCCGTCGCTCAACACGAGCAACAGGCGCGGGCGCGGGCCGGATGTAGAGAAAGCGGGCAGGGCGGCACGCACGCCCGCTTTGCCATTGGAGCTGGCGTCCGAGAACAGCGTCGGATCGAGGGCGGGGAGCATCTCGGCGAGAGCGCTCTTGTCCGAGGTGAAGGGAGTCACGAGTTCACCCTGGCCTGCGAAGATGGCCAGGGCTGCGCGGTCTCCTTCGCCAAGGCGCTCCAACACGCCGGTGGCAATTTGCCGCGACCGGGCCATCCGGCTCGGAGGGTTGTCTCCCGAAGTCATGCTGCGCGACACATCCATGAGCATCACCAGGTCGAGACCCGTGGCGGGAATTCGAAGTTCGCGGGTGCCGAAGCGCGGCCCGATCAGGGCGATGGCCAGCGCAGCGATGGCCATCAGAAGCAAGACGTCGCGCAGCAAGCGGTCCCGGCGCCCTGGCGCCGTGCCGACCCATCGCAGGAGCGCGCGTTCACCTCGGAAGAAGGCCCAGCCGAGAGCCACCGCGCAGGCAGCGACGATCAGGCCCAACGGCAGCGACCATTCGGGATGGGCGAGGGTTTCGAGGTCGGTCACGGCAGGCGCCTGGCGAGTTCCCGGGCCACGACGATCACGGCAGGCGCCTGGCGAGCACGCGCGTCACGACGAGTTGGATGAGCAGCAAGCTCCCGGCACAGGCCAGGAAGGGCTCCGGCAGCGGAGCGCCAAGGCGCCGCGGTGCGGCCTCACGCTCGACGCGTTCCAGCCGGTCGATCTCCGCGTACACATCAGCAAGGTCCGACGAGCTGCGCGCGCCGAAGTAGCGGCCGCCCGTATTTTCGGCGATTCGTTGCAGGGTTTCCGGATCGAGATCGTGACGTTCGAGTTCGAGTCGTCGGCCACCGTGCGGACTGGCCATCGCCACCTGGCCCTGCCCGCCGATACCCACGGTATGCACGCGGACGCCTCGGGCTTTGGCAATGGCCCCCGCAACCTCGGGAGGGATGTTGCCCGCATTCGAGCGTCCATCGGTCAGCAAGACGATGACACGACCGGCGAGTGGGTCTCCCGGAGAGCGTCGGGGCCCGACACGCTTGACGGCGAGGCCAAGGGCATCGCCCAACGCCGTGGATTCGCCGGCCATTCCCGCCTCGACCCGCTCCAAGGCGGCAGCGACGAGTGCGCCATCGGACGACAGGGGGCTCTGGGTGAACGCGCGATCTCCGAACACGATCAGACCGACCCGGTCTCCCTCGGCCACACGTTCGGCCGCAAAGCGCGCGACCACTTCCTTGGCCAGGCTCAGACGGGTTCGAGGGTTCTCGTTTCCTTCGGCATCGAGTGCGCGCATGCTGCCCGACGAATCGAGGGCAAGGATCAAATCGAGGCCGTCGTGATGCAGCTTGACCTCTTGCTCCGATCCCATCGGCTGCGCCAACACGAGGCCGACGAGGCTGACGATCAAGATCCGAAGCACGCCCAGGCCGGCGCCCAACGGGTCGAACGAACGCGCGCCGGCGGCGCTCGCTTCGGACCAGGCCGGCCAGCCGAGTGCCGGATGCTCAACGAACCAGCGAATGGCGATCAGCCAGAGCCACGAAACGGGCAGGAGCCAGAGCCAGATGGGCTCCGCAAAACCGACTACGGGCCAGCCGGTGACGGCCCGGATGCCCGCAGCGATGAGATCGCTCAACGGGTGTTGCCGCGCGGAACGGCATCGGCGACAAATGCCTGGACTTCCCCGATCAGCTCGCGCAGAGCCTGAACGCCGACCTCCAGGTCGCTGGGTCGGGGCGGGAAGCGAAGCCCATCGAGCCGCTCGAGGAGATCGAGGAGCTTGTCCCAGCGAGTCGTCAACAGGAAAGGACGTTTACATCCGCGCAGCTCTTCACTGGTGGCGCGCGTCGTATTGGTTCGGAAACGCTGGTCCACGAATACGCGCAGGGCCGCCGAAGCCATGTCGGCCGCACGAGGCAGATCACTCTCGGCAATTTCACTTGCAGCAGCGAGCGCCGCTTGAGTGGCGCGCCAGGGAGCCTGTTCGGTTCCAGCCTCCAGTTCCGACCCTTGCGGTACGGCTCGCGCACGGCGCACCAGCGCGAACAAGCCGACTCCGGCGAGGGCGAGAGCGGCTCCCACCAAAGCGGGCAGGACGACTCCGCTGGCTTCGCCGCGCTCGCCGAGAAGCGGAGAATCCCGGTAGGAGAAGAAGGTCAGCTGGCCGGGGACGTCGCGCACGACCGAACGGACTCGAAAGGACCGGGCCGGGATCTCGAGTCTTCGTTTCTTGCCGTCTGGCCGTACGATCTGCACATCGCTCGCTGGCCAGGTGAAGCTGCCGACCTCCCGGGCGCGGATCCGGAAACGGGTGTGGTGAATGTCGCGCAGAGGCGTGCTCGACATGCTGGGCCCGTCGATGCCGAGGATCCAGACGCCCGGAATCTCATCCGGTGAAGGCACCGGGCCGACCCGTGTTCCAGGCTGCACGGCGATTGCCACCTCGAGCGTCGCCGTTTCGCCGATCTCGAGGCGAGGGGGTTCGAGGATCAATGTCGCTGCCGGCGTGACCAGCGCCAGGGGGCGATCGGGCGGCGGCGTTTCGCTGCAGGCGAGCAAGAACAGCACAATGATCAGTCCGGCGGCGGCCAGCTTCGTCATCTGCGTCCTCGTTTCCGTGTCGCGCTGCGCTCTGAAAAGAAACGCACCAGGCCGCGCAGCGGAATCTGGTCCGCACGCAGGGTCAAGACGGAAGCACCGTCGTTCCGCAGCCGGCGCACGAGGGCCCGGCGGCGAACCTCGCTGGCCTCGCGGTAGCGCTCACGAACCGCCCGGCGGCCCGAGCGTAGAAGGCGGGTGCGGCCCGGTCGTTCCGGGTCGGCGATTCGGATCGTGCCGGCGTTCGGCAGGTTGTCTTCGCGTGGGTCGTGGATCAGGATTGCAATCAGATCGTGTCGTCGGGCGAGGGCGATCCATTCCGTTCGAGGCGGTGGCTTGCCAGCTTCGGCGGGGGCGAAGAATCGTTCGTCACGGAAATCCGACAGCACGAAGACCAGTCCGCGTTTGCGGGCGGCGCTGCGTACCCGCGCAAGGGAATCGGCCAGCCCCGTCGGCCCACCCAGCCCACCGGGAGCCGCTATGAGTCGCTCCAGGATCTGGCGCGCCTGACGGCCACCTCGCGCGGGCGGGAGTTCGTCGCGAACCCCGGAGTCGAACGTCCACAAGCCGACACGATCGCCGGCCCGAAGCGCAGCCACGGAGAGGAGTGCTGCCGTTTGCGCGGCCACTGCGCCTTTCGTTCGGCCGGTGCTGCCGAAGGCCATCGACCCCGATACATCGACGACGAGATGGGCGGTCTGGTCGCGTTCCTCGCGGAAGCGCTTCACGTAGGGCATGCCCGTGCGGGCCATGACGCTGGCGTCCAGGAAGCGCACATCGTCTCCTGGGACATAGGGGCGCGATTCCTCGAACTCGATACCGACGCCGCGAAAGGCGCTCTGGTAGCCGCCGACGAACGCGCCCGTGACTTCGCGTTGGCTGCGTACGAGAAGAATTCGCGCTGCGCGCGAGAGTTCGCCCGACTCCTCGCCCCATGCAGGGATCGATCCTGACTGGCGGCCCTCGGCATGCAGGATGGCCGGCTGCGAGCGAGGGCGCAGAAGGGCCACGGCTCAGGGGGTTTCCACGGCTGCCAGCAGAGCCCGGAGCACCTCTTCCACATCGATGCCATCGGCCTCGGCCTCGTAGGAGAGGATCAATCGGTGCCGCAGGACATCCGGTGCTACCCGCTTCACGTCATGGGGTGTGACATAACGACGGCCCTCGAGCAGGGCGCGGGCACGGGCGGCGCGACTCAAGAAGATCGATGCCCGGGGTGAGGCACCAACGGCCACTGCACCGCTTGCCGGACGCTTCTCGGGAATTTCGAGGTTGGCCCCCGCAAGATCCGGCTCCCGCGTCGCACGCACGAGCCGCACCGCGTAGTCGATGACCGGGTCGGCGGCATGCACCTGTTCGGCCGCAGCGCGCAACCCCAGAATTTGATCCGGGTTGGCGACTGCGCGCACCTCCGGCGTGCCGGCGCCATCGCGGGCGACGATCTCGCGCTCCTCGGCCGCATTCGGGTAGTGCACGCGGAGCTTCAGCAGGAAGCGGTCGACCTGCGCCTCGGGCAGGGCATAGGTTCCCTCCAGATCGATGGGGTTCTGGGTGGCCATCACCAGGAAGGGATCCGGCAGCGGAAACGTCTGATCTCCGATCGTTACCTGGCGCTCTTCCATGGCTTCGAGCAACGCGGATTGAACCTTGGCAGGCGCGCGATTGATCTCGTCGGCGAGGACGACTGGCGAAAAGACAGGGCCTTTGCGCACCTCGAAGCGTTGCCCATCCGGGACGAAGATCGGTGTACCCACGAGATCGCTGGGCAGGAGGTCCGGGGTGAATTGGATGCGACGAAAACCCAGGCCGAGGACCTGAGCCAGGGTGCGAACCGCCGTCGTCTTGGCCAGCCCGGGTACGCCTTCGACCAACACGTGGCCTCCGGAGAGCAATCCGATCAGGAGACCCTCGACCAACCCCTCCTGGCCGACCAGCACCCGAGCGATCTCCTCGCGCAGGGCCTTGATGACCAGTTCGGCACCATCCATCGCGTCGTGTGCGTTCAACGGCTCATCCTGGTTCGGGTTCGAGGCTGACAGGCGAATCCGTGTCTCGATGATATGACGCCTGGGCTTGGCTTACCGTTTCCGCTTTATTCGCTCGACGATCGCGGTCGTTCGCGCGCCGGCGATCTGCCGAAGGCGCCGCACTTCGCCCTGGAAGCCAGGGGGTAGATCCTGGGCCTCGAGGACGGCCAGCGGCCAATCTCCGCCCTTGGCGAAGACGTCGGGCGAGAGGGCGGCCAGCGTGGCGCGGGGCGTGGCTCCTCCGAACACCATCACCCAATCGACGCATTCGAGAGCCGCCAGTACTTCGGCCCGTTGGCGGGCGGGTACGATCGGGCGCTCTGGGCCCTTGAAGCGGCGCACGGAGGTATCGCTGTTGATGGCCACCACCAGTCGGTCGCCGAAGCTGCGTGCCTGCTCCAGGCTTCTCACGTGGCCGACATGAAGGAGATCGAAACAACCGCTGGTGAACACCACCCGCTCGCCGCGCCGTTGGGCACGGCGAACTGCCGCTCGCGCGTCGTTTCGCGTGACGATCTTGCTGCGCGCGTTCGTTCGGTTCACGAGTCCTTCCTTTCCTCGTCTACAGCAGGCTGCGACCGGCTGGTGGAGGGCAGTAGCACGGATTGGATGCGCTGGATCCCCCCCCAGACGAAGCCCGGAAGATCCTCCAGCACGAAGCTGGCCGGGCCCACCGCCGTAATCGATTTCACGGGAATGATGCCCACCTTCGGCTTGCCAACCACACCTTGGATCGTGAAGTAGGCACCCACCAGGTTCCGGTTCACGCCGAGCAGTACACGATTGACGAGGGGCAGCCGGTCGATCATTCGATCGAGCGTCGGGAAGAAAAAGATTCCTAGCACGCCCTGGAGTGGATGGGGATTCTCGACGCCGAGCTCCACCGAAGCGCCCATCCGGAAGGTCGGAGCAGCGACGGTCAGGACGTCGCTGCGCAGGCGGCCCGATTCGATGCGTCCACTCAGATCGATGGCTTGGTAGGCCACGCGATCTCGGCTTCCGAAGGGATTCCACCGATCGCTGGCGAGGGTGACGGCGAGCATCAGTGGAAGCTTGCGGTGTAGCGTGCCGTCTCGGGCGTGCAGCGCAAAACTCCCCTGCGAGGAAGTCAACGGTGGGTGGTCTTCGAGCAGCTCGCCGGCGACGTGGATCGCTCCGTGCAAGTTGCCGGTGAGTGCGTTGGCGCCCAGCCCCGAGGCGCGCCACAAGTCGTCGATCGGCATGCCCTCGAGTACGACCCCGGCATCGTAGAGTACGCGGTCTTCGCGGCCGAACTCCAGATCCGCTTTGCCGCGCACTTCGCCCTTGGGCGCGAGTTCGATTTCCACCTCTCGCAAGGAGAGCTCGCTGCCGCGGGCCGAGAACGTTCCCGAGCCCCCGCGGATGCTCCAATCGCCGAGCTGTGTCGCCCGCACGTCGAAACGTCCGCGCGCCCAGATGCCTCGCGGCGCCGTCGGTTGCATCGGTTCGAAGGGCGGGCCGACCCGCAGATCGATATCGATTTCACCGTCATGCCAGTCGTCGGGTACGCCCTCGCGGAAGTCGATTTGCGCCGTCACCGGCATCCCGGCCCAGACGGCGTGTTGGATGTCGATGTGGATGCCGCGGTCCGCTGGCGGGGAGGTGGGGAGGATGTCGGCGACAAGCTGCTCGAGGGTGCAAAGCAGAGCCGGATGGGAGAGCCAATCCGCATCGACCCGAACGGCTTGCCAGGTAGGAGCGTGCGGTTTGTCGCGCCGGGAACGCACCCAATCGCGGATCGCGTCGAAGCCCGGCAGGGGGGGGACATCGCGCGGGCGGATGCATTGAATCTCGTCGCTGGAGTGGATCTGAGCGAGGCCGCGGACCCGTCCCCGGATCATGGGGAGAGACTTCCCGCGGAAATCCGCTCTCAGGGAGCGCAGGTGCAACTCGTCGCCGCGGAAGGATGCCTTGGCGCTGACATGTTCCATGCGGTCGGAATCGCCGACGCGAATCGTGCCCTCGGCGAGGGAGAGATCGAGGCGGACTGCGCCAGGGCGGGCGAACACCTTGCCAGAGAGCAGCTCGTTCCAGCCGGTTACGGTGGTCTCGGTCTCGACACGTAGCTGTTCGATCCGGCCGCTCTCCAGGCGCTCGAAGACCAGCTGCACCGGCTCGCGCACTTCCGGCGGGAGTTCCGCGATCCGCGCGCGGAGCTCGGAATTCAGGGCGAGATCTTCCACAGCCAGAGCCAGGCGCACGGAAGAGCCCTCACGAAGGGGCACACCGAGGCGGCCGTCCGCGTGGATGCGGATGCCGTGGTCGTTCCATTCGCCTCGGGCCAACCGCAGGGCGGTTCCGTCGAGCTTCAGCTCCAGGCGGAGCGCCGGGGTGGGAAGCTCCACCTGCCACGCATCGCCTTTCGCGGGCTGGACGCGGATGGCGAGGTGTGGCCCGCGCAAGTGGATGCCCAGTTCGTGCGGTGCCGTCGGCGTGGAATGCCAGATCAGCTTGCCTCGGATCTTCCCGGCAAGGTGGGCGGGAGCGGTGAGCGGTGCCCAAGCCGCCGTCTCGATCTCCACCAGGTCGAGCTCCGCCTGAACCTGGCTTTCGTTCAGGTCGAGGCTCAGCTCGAAGCGCCCCCCGTCCGGACCTGTTCCGGCCAACCCGATCCGGCCGTTGTCGGGCCCGCACGTCAGGGCGCCCTGGAGATCGCGGATGTCGAGGGGCTCGCTTGCCGAAGGCCCGGTCGCGACCAGATGCCCTCCCAACAGGTCGATGTCGGGAAGCTCGCAGAGATTCTCCCGGAGCCACTCGGCCGTCTCGGACAGGCGGGAGTTCCACTGCTCGAGGATGCCTTCGCCGCCCGCGCCCTGGCTGGAGTCGTCGCCCGCCGACCCTGCCAGCCGGATCTGCGGCTCTACGAGGACGAGCTGGTGGACCGGCGTGTCCCCCAGGAACCAGGCCAGCAGATCGACCTCCGCGTGGATCCGGGCCACTTCGAGGCCTGGACCCTGCGGCCCCGGCCAGCCGTTCGCGTGGTGGATCTCGAGGTGGACCCACGGCCAGCTCTGGCCACGGCGCAGTTGGGTGTTGGCGATGGTGACCTGGGTCTCGAGGGCTTCGGATAGCCCCTCCTCCAGGGCGGCTTCCAGATACACAGGGCCCAGCCGGGAGGCGGAGACGAATCCGACTCCCACCGCCGCCGCGAAGATCGCGACGAGAAACACCACGATCAGGCCGCGACGCAAGCCAGGTCCTCACCGAAGGGGCGACTCTCGGCCTCCATCAGGCGCGGAGCCGCCCGCGAGCGGACGGTAGCAATCACCCCGAGTCCAATCACCCGCGGGGAAAAAGGTTCACCAGGGTGCGAGAAACATGCGTTTCGCGCTCCATCCCCCTGGGAAACAAACGTCTTCATAGCGCACCAGGATCTCCCGAAGGCGGCCCAAGCCTTGATTTTTCCTAAAGAAATTCCGCCCGAAGACGAAAAACCATGCATTCGGGCGACTTGCGCCAGCGAAGGCTCCAACGGGGAACGGCGAGTGAACGACGAGAGCAGCGGACATTTTCCCAACCGGGTTCGAGAGCTTCGGGAGAACCGCCTGATGACCCAGGCTCAACTCGCGCGTAAGGCCAAGGTCGCTCTACGCACGATTCATAGTGTCGAGAAGGGCATGAACTGTCGGATGGACACGAAGCGAAAGATCCTGCTCGCCCTCGGAATGCGCTTCGAGGACAAGGACCAGGTCTTCCCGTCCGCCCACCGTCGCCCGCCCTCGCCTTTCGACCCGACCGGATCTCCTTTCGGCACGCACTAGCCCCCGGTCCGGTACCCTCTTCCCCCTTCTGCATGACGGGGATCGGGAGGGCGGACCATTCCGGATCGGCAAACGCTGCTGGCGGACGTCGCCGGAATCGTCTCGCGCTCGCATGATCTCCGCGAAACGCTCGACAACGTCGTCGATCTGGTCGCCAAACAGCTAGACGCCGATGTTTGTTCGGTCTATCTGACCGAAACCGATCTGCGTCATATGAGGCTCCAGGCAACGATGGGTCTCGATCGCAGCGCCGTCGGTCGGGTGCGCCTGCCGCCCGGTGAAGGGCTGGTGGGTCACGTTGCAGGCGAAGGGCGTCCGATCGCCTTCACCGATGCGAAGGATCACGCCGCCTATCGCTACTTCCCCGAAACCGGAGAGGAGCGCTACGCATCGCTGGCTGCGGCGCCGTTGATCGTCCGCGGCTCCGAAGGCGACCGGGGCCTGACGATCGGTGTGTTGGTCGTGCAGACGCTGGAAGAACGTGTTTTCACCCAGGATGATCTCGGGCTGCTCGACACCTGCGCGCGGTTGCTCGCGCCGGTCGTCATGAACTCCCAATTGTTGGCGTTGGTTTCAGGGAGTTCCGACGATCGCGCGCGCATTACGGCAGAACTCGGCGAGGCCGGCCTGCACCCGCCCGTCAGCCCAGGCGAGGCCGAGCGTGGAGTCGAGATCCTCGGCATCCCGACCTCCCGCGGAATTGCCATCGGTCCGGTGCATTTCCTGGATGACGTGGTTGATCTGGATCGCATCGATTACGCACCGAATCCGGATCCCGAAGTCGAGTGGGCCGATCTGAGTGGCGCTCTCGAGGATGCGCGGCGGGAGCTCGATGGCCTGCGCAACGATCTTGGCGATCGCTTCGGTGCCGAATTCGGAGCCATCTTCAACACCCACATCCAGATGCTCGAGGACAGCGGCTTCGTGGCGAAGCTCGAGGCAGGCGTGCGCAGTACCGGAAGCGCCCTGGCCGCTCTGCGCCATGTGCTCGAAGAGTACGCCCAGATGTTCGCCTCGATCGAGGACCCCTACTTCCAGGAACGCGGTAGCGATGTGCAGGAGGTGGGCCAGCGCGTGATCGCGCGCCTGCTGGGTTTGCGACATCAAGCAGCCCAGCTACGTGAGGGCTCCGTCGTCGTGGCGTCGAATCTGTTGCCGGCTCATTTCGCCCTGCTCGATCCGGAGAAGGTCACGGCGATCGTTTCCGAGCACGGCGGCCCTACGTCTCACGGTGCGATCTTTGCGCGCGCGTTGGAAATCCCGGCGGTTACGGGTGCCGCGGGCGTGCTCGAGGCGGTGCGCTCCGGCGAGGAAGTGATCGTCGATGGCGATTCCGGTCGCGTCTTTCTCTCACCCGACGAGAGCCTTCGAACCGAGTATCAGCGCGCCCAACAACGTGCCCAGGTTGCTCTCGAGCACCTGGATGCCGTGGCGGATCGACCCGCCGAAACCTGGGATGGCCACCGCGTGCGCCTGACGGCCAACGTTGGCCTGCTCTCGGATCTTCGCCTCTGCGAACGCCACGGGGCCGAGGGTGTCGGCCTGTTTCGTACCGAGCTGTTGGCGCTCGTGCATCGCGGTTTTCCCAGCGAGGACGAGCAGCAGCAACTCTACCTGGGCGCGGCCGAGGCCATGTCGCCAAGGCCGGTGACGATCCGCACGCTCGATCTCGGCGGCGACAAGGCCGTTCCGAACCTCGAGGTGGAGGATGAGGAAAACCCGCAGCTTGGCTGGCGATCGATCCGGCTTTCGCTCTCGCATCTGGAGAGCTTTCGAGCCCAGCTGCGAGCCATCCTTCGCGCGAGCGCCATCGGCAACGTGCGCATCCTGCTTCCGATGATTTCGCAGATCGGCGAGCTGAGACGCGTCCACGAGATCCTCGAGGAAACCAAGCACGAGCTCCGAAACCGGGAAGTGGAATTCGACGAGAACGTTCCGATTGGCATCATGATCGAAGTGCCCGCTGCGGCGGTCACTGCCGATGTGCTCGCCCGGGAGTGCGATTTCTTCAGCATCGGTACGAATGATCTCACCCAGTACACCCTGGCCGTCGACCGCGGCAACGAGCGGGTCGCCCATCTCTACGATTCGCTCCACCCGGCGGTGCTGTGCTTGATCGACCAGGCGGTACGCGCCGCGGGCCGGGCCGACATCCCGATCTCGCTCTGCGGGGAGATGGCGAACGACCCGCTGGCGGTGCCGATTCTCGTCGGCATGGGCCTTGGCGAACTTTCCGGTGTTGCGAGCGCGATCCCGGTGGTCAAGGAGATCGTGCGAGCCCTCGACATGGGCGAAGCCGTCACCGACGCCCGCCAGGCCCTGCAAGCCGAATCCCCGGCCGAAGTCCACGCCATCGCCGCCCACCGCCTCGAAACCGCCGGCCTCCTGGATCACCCCGATATCGGCGATTGGCTCCGCCGTTCCATCGAACGAAGCTAAGTGACCGCGCAGAGCGGGGACGTTCTTTCCGCTGTTTCCGTTACTTCTCCCGCGAGCACCGAGATTGCGAAACATTCGATCCCCGATGGCGTGACAACGCCCGGGCCACGGTCGAATCGGATACGCCAAGGGCACGCGCCACGGTTCGACTCGGCAGCCCTAGATCCCTCGTCGCCCTCTGTGCTAGGTCGGCCCGTGCGACGGCGATGTGTTGCGCTCTCCGGCCGCGGCCAAGCTCAAGCCGCGACACGCTGTGTTCTTCGCAGACTTCGTCGATCAGTTCATTGAGATCTGTTTGTGCTTTCTCGGGTGTCCGCTGACGCGTTCGCTCTTCGACTTGCCCAGGCGAGAGAAAGGGCGGTGCTTCCCTGAGTTCGGTGGGTGTGTGCATTCGCAGATCCAGGTTGCGGCGAGCCTCGGCCATGCGATCTCCGAACAGCAGCAGCGTGTCTTCAGGGCTCTCGAAGGCTCGCGCTGGCCGAGTGCCAATACACGCGCCGTGTCCGCACCAAGCGAATTGCTCCAACCCTCCAACATCGGGAACCAGCCCCGCACGGACTGGGTTCTGATGGATGTACAGCACCAAGCCCTGGAGGTCGGGCTCCCCATCGACGACCCTGGAGCGATAGCGATTCTGAAAGAGGTGACCGACCCGCTTGTGGCGCGTGTTGAAATAGCGCGCGTAGCCCGTGCCAAGCCTCGCCATCAAACGGGCCAGCGGGGTTGGGCCCGTCTGCAGGGCGAAGTGGACGTGGTTTGGCAGGAAGGCCCATGCGAAACACCGAAACCCGAGAGCGGGGACGAGCTGCTCCAACTTGGTGGCGAATACCTCACAATCGACAGGGTCGTGGAAGATCGGCCGTCGCTCGATCCCGCGCAGCATGATGTGCTGCACGACACCCGGTGCATCTCGTCGGGGTCCGCGCGGCATGGCTGGCTCCGAGGGACCGGGCTTGCTCTCTAACTACTGATTGCTCTTCTGATCTGCCAGCGAAGCAACGGAAACAGCGGAAAGAACGTCCCCGCTCCTGCTCAGGCGAGGTCGGCGATGAGGGCGGAGTGGTCGGAGCCTTCGACGGGTTGGAGCGTGCATTCGACCAGCTCGACGCCACCGGTGAAGATGTGGTCGATGCGGAGCAGGCGCAGGCCGGCGGCAAAGGACGGGCCCCAGGTGGGGGAAGGGCGGCCGCCGCGGCTGCGGGCCAGGGCGTGGGGACCGTCGGTCAGGTGTTCGCACAGGCGCCGATAGGCCGGCCACAGAGGGGTCGCATTGAAATCGCCTGCAACCACACGATGGGCGTGGGGAACGCTTTCGAAGTAGTCGACCAGTCCGGCGATCTGGCC
Source organism: bacterium (assembly GCA_024228115.1). Classification (NCBI taxonomy): domain Bacteria; species bacterium. The sequence continues at coordinate 4,559 of JAAETT010000653.1, read as the reverse complement.
GCGTCGGCGGGGAAGAGTGATCCAGGGCGGGGGATTGCCGTGGGGGGCCTGCAGGTGGACGCCGACGACCTCCAGGGGGGCATCCAGATGGGGCCAATCTCGGGGGTCGAGATGGGTGACCCGAGCGTCACGGTCCGGGAGCGGAAGGCGGTCGACCTGGCCGGGATGGCGCAGTGCGATGCCGGCACCCTCGTGATCGGTGCGGGGGTCGAGCTTTCCGAAGGGAAGGACGGCCTGGATGGCTTCGGCTTGTTCCGGTGCGAGTTCCTGGAAGCAGGCGACGTCGACTCCCAGCCTCTCGATGAGCTGGGCGATCGCGTCGGGCCGGGCGTGGCCGTTGAACAAGTTGGCGGTCATGAGCCGCAGGTGGGGGGTCACGGGCGGATTCGTCTCCAGGCCGGGCCAGTCGCCGGCCCCGGTTCAGAGGCCGGCTTCGAGTTCCCGGTTCAATCGATCGAGCTGGCGCTCGAGGGTGAGGCGGAATCGCTCCAATTCCTCACCCTTTGCTTCTTTCGGCACGATCAAGGGTTCGCCGTAGTGGCAGTGAACCCGTGCGAAGGGCAGGGGGAGGAGGGCCCTGTCCCAGCTTCCGAAGCGGATCGCCGGGGCGGCAGCGATTCCCACGGGGACGAGCCGGACACCCCCGGCCCGAGCCAGGCCGACCACGCCTGGCTTGGCCACGTAAGCAGGGCCGCGGGGGCCATCCGGGAGCATGGCGACGATCTGGCCGCCCCGGACACGGCGGATCATCTCTCGTAGGACGGATGTGGCTCCCCGGGAGGTCGATCCCCGGGGGCTGTCCGCGAATCCGAGGCGTTGCATGACGGCGTCGATCTGGTCTCCGTCGCGACTGCGGCTCACGGGCACGGCGACGCCCCTGTTCCTCCAGAGAATCGCGGCGGCCAGCAGGCCCTGGTGCCAGATCGCGGCGACGAAGGGCGGTTCTCCGAAGGGCGAATCGCCCGTGATGCGGGTTCGCCACGTGGCGCCGAGCAGGCGAAGAAAGCCTGCGCCCAACCGGGCGAGCAGCCCTACCTGAGCACGGTACTGCCACGTGTCACGGGAGCGGCCCACCACTTACCCCCAGAGCGCGATCATCACGACGCCGGTGACGGTAGCGACCCCGCCGAGTAGCCGGCGCCAGGTGGTGCGCTCGCCCAGCAGACCCACCGCGATGGCCAGGGCAAACAGCACCGACATCTGTCGCACGGCCACGACGTAGCTTGCGGGTGCCGTCCGGTAGGCCTCGAGGATCAATCCGTAGCCGACCAATCCGATGGCCGCGGCGACGGCGGCTCGGCCACGCTGCAGGCGCCACGTGGCGCGCAGCGTTCCCGGCTGCAGGCGACGCAGGGCCAGCGGCAAGAAGCCCAACAGCCCGGTGAAGGAGATCAGCAGGTACATCACGAGTGATCTGGGGAGTTCTCCGTGCCAGGGAGAGGCCGATACCTCGGCCATGGTCTGCTTGTCGAGCAGGGAGTAGGCCACGGTGGTCGCGAGGGTGAAATAGGCGAGCTGCAGGCCGCGACCGCCGCGAGGGCCCTTGGGAGCCGTGCCCTGGAGCACCCAGATCCCCGAAGCCACGATGGCGATCCCGAGGCCGCCCAGCAGGCTCAACTGCTCGCCCAGCAGCGGCACCGCAATGAAGGGCAACAACGCAGGAGTCGATCGGATGATCGGATAGGCCAGCGAGAGGTCGGACTCGCCGAGGGCGCGGCTCAGGCCGTACCAATACAGCCCGTGGGCCACGCCCGTCGCTGCCAGCAACAGCCAGACGTGCATTCCGAGTTCCGGGAGTGCCATCCACGGGGCAAGGAGCACGCCAACCGCCACCGTGAGGCTCCCCTGGATCACATTGAAGGCGACGGGATCGCTGCTGCCCTTGATCGAGGCGCTCCACGTCGCGTGCAGCAGGGCGCTCGCCATCACCATCCAGAGCTCAGGGCCATCCATCGGCCCACGGTACTGGATCGCCGGGATGGGTCTCGGCACGTCGGGGGGCTTTCCGGTTGGTTGGGTGTCCGGCTGGAGACTCGAACCACGAACTCGTATCCTGTCCGCCGCAAAGGAGTTGCCGTTTCCATGAGCGCCCCCGCCCCGCCTGCTTCGCGCAGCAGCTTTTCGAATTATCTGGCGCTCACGAAGCCGCGGATCCTTCCGCTCGTGATCTTCACGGCCCTGCCCGTGATGGGCATGGCGACCGGTGGTTGGCCGGCGTTGCCGACGATCCTCGTGGTGCTGCTGGGTATCGCGGTTGCCGCCGCCGCTGCGAACACCCTGAACATGTACATCGAGCGGGATCGCGACGCGTTGATGGAGCGCACCCGCACGCGTCCGCTTCCGATGGCGAGCCTCGGGGCCGGGGCGGCGCTCGCGTTCGGGCTGGTCCTCGCAGTGCTTTCGACCGGGATTCTCTACGTCGCTGGTGGCCTGCCCGCAGCCCTCCTCGGCGTAGCCAGCATCCTCTTCTACGTCTTCGTCTACACGATCTGGCTGAAGCCGCGTTCGGTCTACAACGCGGTCATCGGAGGCGCGGCCGGGGCGGCCGCACCGTTGATCGCGGATGCAGCGGTCAACGGCAGCGTCGGTGTTCCCGGGTTGCTGCTCTTCTCGATCGTCTTCCTATGGCAGCCGCCGCACGTCTGGGCGATCGCGCTGTATCGCGGCAGCGACTACGCAGCAGCAGGTATCCCGATGATGCCTGCGGCCATCGGCCCCGAACGCACCCGATGGCGGATGCTCTGGTACACGTTCGGGCTGGTCGCGATCACCCTGTTGCCCGTTCCCCTGGGCCTGCTGGGGGGCGTCTATGGCGTGGCGGCCGTGGCGCTGAATCTCTGGTTCGTCTGGGTGGGCGTGCAGTTGATCCGCGAGCGCACCGACGACGCGGCGCGGCGCGTCTTCTTCACCTCCCTCGCCTACTTGTTCCTGTTGTTCGGCGCGATGATCGCGGACCTGCTCGTTCGCTGAGGCCGCCGCCAGCGTGGACCTCTCCTTCCTCCCGGCAGTGAACGCGAGCCTGAATGCCGCCGCGACCCTGCTGTTGGTCGTCGGGCGCAGGCGCATCCGGGCCGGCGATGTCGAGGGGCATCGCCGTGCGATGATCACCGCCTTCGGCGTCTCGGCGGTGTTCCTCGTCCTCTACGTCCTGCACAAGGCGGCGAAGGATTTCGAGAACACGACCTTCCATGCCGAAGGCCTGGCGAAGGGCCTGTATCTGGCGCTGCTTGCGAGCCACGTCGTATTGGCGATGACGGTTCCGGTCTTTGCCATCACGCTGATCACGCTGGGCTTGCGGGGACGTCTCTCCCAGCATCGTCGCCTCGCGCGCATCGCCTGGCCGATCTGGGTCTACGTGTCGATCACAGGCGTGGTGATCTTCCTCCTGTTGTATCCGTTGAACCCGGGACCTGTCTGATCGGGGCAGACTGCCCCTCTTCGCACTGAGCCGGAGCGTTCATGCTCCAAACAGGGTCATTTGGGGATTTCTGGCTTGACGAACGGCCTCGTTGCACCGACACTCGGCCGCGATTTCCAACGCTCGCGCGCAGGCTTGCGCGGCTTTGCCGCGCATCGGGGACCTCGGGGGAAGGTCTCACGTGGCCAGTTCTCGGCCCAATGCCGCGGTTGCAAACCTCACAAGGATCAGGATGGCGTCGCCCGAAAGCCGCAGGAACTTCCGCAGGTCTGTCGCAACCCGAATCGCCCTGGCCGTCGCCCTGCTGGCATTCGCGTCGCCGTTGGCGGCCGAGTCCGGTGGAGAGGCCTCGTTCGCCTTGTGTGCGCAATGTCATGGCAGCATGGGCCAGGGCAACGCGTTGTACGCGGCGCCTCCCATCGCGGGTATGGCCGAGTGGTACATCTCCAAGCAGCTTCACAAGTTCCAGGACGGCGTGCGAGGCGCCCACGTCGGTGACGCCGAAGGGCTTCGCATGCGGCCGATGTCGAAGTTCCTGAGGAGCGATGAGCAAGTGGCGGCCGTCTCTGCCTACGTCGCTGGCCTCCAGGCTGCGCCTCAGGCTGCCACGCTGGCGGGCGGCGATCCTGCCCGCGGCAAGGATCTGTACGCCCCCTGCACGGCCTGCCACGGCGCCGAGGGCAAGGGCGACGAGAAGACCAATGGCGCACCTCTTGCCGGTCTCTCCGACTGGTACATCTATCGATCGCTCGAGAAATTCAAGGCGGGAATCCGCGGCGCGGACCCGCGCGATACCGACGGTGCAGTGATGCGCGGCATGGCAATGATCCTCCAGGACGATCAGGCCATGAAGGACGTCATTGCCCATATCCAGACCTTCTCCAACTGAGAGGATCCGATGGCCGGTAGACAATATTCGGGAGAGGAGTACGCGACGCGTCTCTTCCTCATGACCATGGCAGGTGTAGGCGCATGGATCGCAGTCGTCTTCCTGTTCATTCTCTAGCAGGCTGCGGAAAAACCCCGTGCGGGTCCGCCAATCGGTTGGTACACGCATGATCAGGGGGTGAGAGATGCGCGGAACCGATCACGACCAGTCTGCGATGTTCAGCTACGTGTCGCCAGAAGCGCGAATTCCGGC
>JAAETT010000652.1 GCA_024228115.1 bacterium | reverse complement strand
TCGCAGGGCCATTTCAATGTCCGGCCTTCACCTCAATACGACGGATTGGAGCTAGAGGTCCTCCGGCAACGTGACGAACAGGGGCCCCGCGGTCGGCAGCGCAGCCTTGTAGGAGAAGGGATGACCGTCCGAGGCCGTCACCGTCAACTCGATCGACCCCGAGTTCCTCTCGTCATCGATCGGCTCGATGTAGTGCATGGTCGGGCAGATGCCGTTCGGATCGGTGGCGCGGATCGCTTCTCTCGTCACGCCGAGAGCGCTCGCCGAGATCCGGACTCCGGCGCCACTCTGGATCACGACCGGCAGATTGAAGGCTCGGCGCAGCCCGTACGAATCGGACGTCGACAAGAACGTGCCGGAGTGATCGATCTCGATGTCTTCGGCCAGGGCGAGCGAGGTGTATTCGAGCGGCAGCTTGCGGCGACACACCTGGGCACCCGATTCGAGAATCGAGATGTCTCCCGGTGTATAAGCGACGACGTCCCCGCTGATGAAGTCCGCCATCCAGAGGTTGCCGGTCGGATCCAGTGCGAGACCGGACCAGCGGCGACCCGGCTCGTTCACGAGCTCCGTCAAGGTCGCGCCGCCACCCGAAATGACGTTCTCCTGGATGAGCCAGAGGTGCGACTCGTCGGTCAGGTAGATCCGCTGATTTCCGGCCGCGTCGGGAGGGAGGGCCAGCATGTCGCTGGGGCCCGTGAGCTGCAGCCGGGAGTCCACCAGGTAGGACTCGCCGACGATCCCACCGCTGTCGGGAACATCGAGCTTCCAGACCGCCATCCGGACGATCTCGCGTCGATTGTTGTCTTCATCGACGTGGGCGATGAACAGAGCCGTCCGATTGGGTCCGTCGTCGTGCGTCTTGCCTGCCGCCATCGCGACGGGACCCGCAGGCTGGCCGTATCCGAGCGTCGCGTTGTAGTACTTGATCGAGCCCGCGAAGACCCGCTCCATGGCTCCGGGGGCGTTGTAGCGGAAGATGCGACCACCGAAGCGGTCCGTGCTTCGGCCGTTGACCGTGTAGATGCGTCCCAGATCGTCCGAGGTGATCAAGAAGGGCGGGAACCCCGCGCTGTCGAGATCTGCGACGTAGTCTTCGGTCGGGTAGAGGCTCCGGAACTGGCCCGCCTTCTTCTCCAATGGGGGTCCGGTCGGATTTCGCGGATCGGGCAATCCGCATTCCGCCGGTAGCACAGCCGTGCAGACAGGTTCATAGGTGACGATCCCGCCAAAGCGCTCGATGTTGGGGTCGCGAAGAATCTGCGGCCGGAACGTCCGCGGCTGGCGCTGATCCCGAATGACGATCACGTCCGAGAAATTGCTCTCGAGCTTCCGGACCTCGGAGACGATCCCGATGAACGTATCGGCAGCCGTCATCGATCCGCCGAAGATCCCCAGCGACTGGGACACGATCCTCCCGACGTCGAAGAACTCGAATGGACTGCCGCGCTCACCGGCCTCGAGTCGAGTCCGGGGGGACGACGCCCCAGCGGCATCCGCGGCTCGATCTAGGTTCCGTCCACTGACGAGCCTCTCGAACCGCTCGACCACGGCCTTCTGCAAGTCCTTCGCAGCAGCCAGGTCTCTTCGAATCACTTCGCGTTCGTCGTAGACGTCGCGAAGCTGATTGAAGTTCGGAGTGTTCGTTTCGAAGCCGAGAAGCTTCGCCTCTTCGATCGCGCCGCGGGACTGCCCGATCTTGACGGTCGCCGCCTCGGCCTTCGCACCCTGCTCCACCGCGATCGGAGTGATCGACCTGGCCTGCGCGTTGGGAACGGCGACGTCGACCTCGCTGACCGCTCCGGTGACCGGGTCGACCAGATTGAACTTCGTCGTCGCGATTGCGTTCGGATTCTGCGCCGCATTCTCGAGTGCCTTCTTGACGAAGGCATCGAGATGGTCCTGCGCATCCTGCGCGATCGTCGCGATGTCGGCTTCCCTTGCGATTGTCTGGATTTCGGTGGTCAGGTCATCGAGAACCTGCCGGAACTCGAGACTCGGAATCTCGCCGGCGAACAGATCGCGGATTTGCTCTGAGGCTCGGCTCCCGAGTCGGGAGAAGTCCCCGCCGAGATGCTCACCACTCTCGGCAACCTGCAGCGCCTTGGTCGTGGGCCCATAGAGCGACAGCTGGTCGCCGAGGATCTGCGTCTGGCGATTCGCAAGCGTTTCGAGTTCGACGATCTCCTGCTTGACCAGCTGATTGGTCACCGACAGTCCGTTGATTCGTCCGCTCACATCACCGAGTTCGAGCACCGGCTGTTGACTGAGCAGAGCGTCCAGGTCCTGGTTGAGCCGCCCCTTGATCGCGTCGACCTGGTCGGGCTGGAAGGAGAACGGGATTTTCGTGACGAAGTCGAGGACCTGTCGCGGAAGAGGCGTCTGGCCGTCAGCGGTCACTGCGAACGAAGACTTGAACGTCTCGAGCGGCTTGTCCTTGCCCCGAATCGTCTGCACGGTCGCGATTCGGAAGAACCCGACGCCGTTCTGCAAATGGTCCGGAGAGATCACGAACTTGCGGCGGGTGTCGTCGACCACCACGACGCGGTACCGGTCGAGGGCGGTGCCTTTCTCATCGCGATTGGTATCGGGATCCGGGAACTGCCAGAGCACGTAGTTGAAGTGGAGGATGTCCGGGCGGAGAGCGAAGTTGGTGTGCGGTTCCCCATCGGCGAGCCGCTGACGGTCCACGCGATTGCGCCGTTCGGAGTCGCTGATCTCGAATGGAATCACCAGGAAGCCATCGTCGTCGATGCTCGTGTCCCCGGGTTCGGGTGCCGTCGGACTCATGTCCTGCTCGAGCTTCGCCGCGAGTGCGGCGACGAGCAGCTTCGTCACCAAAATCGCCAATGCGCCGTCGATGAGCGCAAGCGTCGTCCCGAACGCCACCGTGGCGCCGGCGATGCCACCCGCCACACCACCGACAACCGTGGCTCCGAACTGAATCAGGGCGCCAAGGCCGATCAGCGAGCCCACGAGCTTCGCCTCGATCTTGCCGAGCTTGATGGACTGGCGCATGACCTTCGTGAAGGTCCGGCCGAAGGGGGCTCGGGCGCGGAATTTGTTCTGCTCGATGAGAGTGGGATCTCCGGCCTGGGCGTGTGCTGCCCGGCCGAACACCGTCTCGAGCGCGAAGACCGCGAGCGACGACGCGTACTTCAGAGCTTCGCTCGAGTCTCCTGAACCGGGCGCAGCCGAGGCCGTGTCGCCGAAGCTCCCGTCTTCGAGAGTCGACGGATCGATTCCCAGCTGGATCAGCGCCAGATCGAGATCGGATTCGATGAATCGGAGTGTCGCACCCGCGTAGCTCATGGTGAGCAGGTAGACCTGGAAGCGATTGAGCGGAGTCGCGGCGGTGAGCACGGGCGGGTTCGGTGCCAGGCTGGTGCGGTCCCCGTTGAACAGCGTGACCGCCATCGCGTTCTCGGGATTCGCCGGATCCGACCAGGCTTCGTCGACCTCGGCCTGGAGCAGCACGATGAACTCATCCACCACCGGCGCGCTCGGCGACCATTCGTAGAGATCGATGAGCGACTGAAGGACCTCACCCAGGGGCGTCATGTCCCCATCGACGAGCACTCTGGCCTGTCTCCGGCATCCCTCCGACGTCAGGTTGAACAGCCCCGGACCCTCGAGCTTCGGGTTCAGCTGATTCCCGTTTTCGTCGAGAACGCCGACCTCGTTGCCGCCGACGACGAGCAGCGTGTCCTGGATGAGGGCCTCGGCCTGCTCCTGGGTGAGATCGCTTCCGTCTCCACCGACGTTGCGATCCAGGAGACTCGCGAGCTTCGCGGCGCGCGGGAGCGACCCACCGGGGTTGAAGGGCCGCGCCAACGCCCGCACACCGATGGGATCCGGGACGTCGATCTGCTGATTCGCCGAGACCGAGAGCTCGAGAACCTGGATCTCGTAGTTCGCACGGGAGATGGTGATCCGCGCACTTCCCGCCGGGATGCCGTCGAGCGTGAAGCTTCCGTCCGGCCCGGTGACGGTGGAGATGTTGGTTCCGAGGACGGTGATCGTGGCACCGACGAGAGGCTGATCGTCGAAGTCGTCCCGCAGAACCCCCGAGAAGGCAGCCGCGCCCTCCGAGACCAGGAACGCGACCACCGAGGGCACCGCGTTTCCGTCCTGCGTCGCCACGATCTGGCGGAGCCCGAGCGTGGCGTCGACGGCCGCGCTGACGCGTACACGCAGCGACGTCTCCGATTGCACCTCGAGCTCGAGCACCTCGATGCCGTCGCCGAAGTAGACCGTGGTCGTGCCCTCCGCGAAGGCCGTGTTCAGGCCGGTGAGGATCACCTCCAGCTCGCGACCCTGGCGCACCGAAGTCGGTGCAACGCCGGTCAGGAGCAGCAACGGCTCCGGCGTCGGAGGCGGACCGATCTCGCCCACGACGGAGCCCGCGATCGGCGCGCGCGTCGCGAACGTGGGGCTGATCGGCGGGTCGACAACGAGCTCGAGGTTCGTCGGAGGCGGCGGCACTTCGACGACGTCGACCGCGAACGAGGTCTGCACCACCTCCTGGCCGTCGGTCGCCTCGACCGTCACGTTGTAGCTGCCCGCCTGCTCGAACGAGGGCGAGAAGCTGAAGGTCGAGTTCAGCTGGTCGAAGAAGGCGTTTTCGATCGCGAGCCCGGGTGCCGTCACGAGGACGGTGTCCCCATCCGGGTCCGAAGAGGTCACGGGGACGCGAATCGACTCGCCCTCGTTCAGCAGCTGGTCCGCGACCGGGCCGAGCTCGGGCGGAGCGTTCTCGGTGATCACCTCGATCGTGACGAATGTCGCAGCGCGCATCCCCGCGAAGCGGGCGAGGAACTGGAGATCGTGCCGGCCCTCCTGCTCGAGCGTGGGCGTGAAGCGGAACTCATCGGGTGACAGCGTCGCGTTGTCCGGAAGCGGCTCGGCGCTGATGCGCGCGTCGTCGTAGTTTGCGACGACGGGCAGCACGATCTCGGTGCCGACCGGGATCTGGAACGTCCCCGTCGGTTGCGTGAGCTGCAGCGGATCGATCCAGACCTCGAGCTGGTAGGTCTGCTCGTCCTGATTTCCGTTGGGATCGGCGGCAGCCACCTTGACGGCCTGAGGACCGAGATCACCGATGCCGGGCGTCCAGCTGATGACGCCGCTCGACGCACCGATCGACATCCCGCTCGGCGCGGGAGCGACCAGCGACCAGGCGACGACCTCGCCGTCGGGCTCGTACGCCTCCGCGGGATACTGGTAGAGCGCGTTCGCCTCGGCGGTGCGCACGGGGTTCGAAGTGATGACGGGCGGGAGGTTCTCCTGCGTCACGTCGACCACGAACTCTTGCGTATCCGTGAGGCCCGGCGGATCCGAGGCGACAACCCGCACCGTCGGATCCCGCTCGACGTGGACCGGATCCGGGGTCCAGGTGAGGAGCCCGCCCGCCGAGAGCTGCATGCCGCCGGGAGCGTCGTCGAGCACGAGGCTCACCGGGTCGCCGTCCGGATCGGTCGTCTCGAGCTGGTAGTGCCAGAGCGCGCCTTCGAAGGCCTCGAGGAGCGGCGTCGAAGTGATTGACGGCGGCTGGTTCGGCGGGGGGACGCCGCGATCATTCGGCGTCGCGCTACAGGTAGGCGAAGGGGCCGCGGATCCCAGGCTGTTCCGTGCAACGACTGTGTAGGTGTAGGTGACGCCATCGGTCAGGCCGAAATCCGCGTAGACCGGATTTTGGACCGTGGAGACGATGGAAGGTGCGGCACCGCCCTGGGCGCGCATGACGTCGTAGTTCGTCGCGTTGGCGGCAGCCGTCCAGAGCAGGTCGACCTTGCCCGGCTTGGCGCGACAGGTGAGCGGACCCACGGCCGGCGGGGGGGCACTGGGCGGGCAGCCCAGAACGAAGGTGACGACGAGCAGCAGCCAACCGATGGCCCACTTCTGAGGGGGGGGACATGCAGAAACGCCGCCCGCGCCTACGGCGGGGGCTTGCGGCCTCGCAGCCTCGATGGCTCGCACGTAGATCGTGCCTCCAAAAAACCGAACTCAACCCAACGATGTGCTTTTACCTCATTGAGAGGACCCACGACCTTCGCAAAATGGCGAATCTCAGAGGTCAGACCCTTGTGGTAGGGTGAATTCCCCTTAGCTTGCCTATGTGCTGCGCCCCCCGGGGTGCGGGCACATCACCATGGATCCAAGGAGCGAACGGCATGACTCGCGGACTGATGTGGCCTCGAAGGGCGCGCGTCCTCCTCCAGGCTTCGCTCTTCGCCCTGATTCCGCTGGCCCTGGCCGCCGATTCGGCCACGGCGATCAGCATGACGGCGTTCGGCCCGGGAGGGGCCGGCGGAACCCAGAACGGGCAGACGCTGGATGTCGGTCCTGGCGGCTCGATCTTCGAGGCCGACGCCTTCCTGCATGTGGGCGGAACCCATACCCAGCTCTCCCAGGCGGGCGGCACGGTCTCAGGGCTCGACTTCGCGTTCGGCTCGAGCCTCTCGGCGGACACGACGGATCTCACCATCACGTTCACCTTCACGAACAACACCGCCGCGTCGATCGGCAACGTCTCATTCTCGTCCTTCCTGGACGCGGAGATCGACGAGCCGACGAATACCTTCTTCAATGAGTACGCCACGACGCGAGGCACACTGGCTGCCGGCCAGACCTTCGAGGTGGATGAGCCGGGCTTCGCGTTCGGAGACCTCTTCGCCAACGCCCAGGCGGGCACCCTCGACGGAACCAACACCCTTCCGATCGGTACACCGGACGATGTTGCGATGGGTCTCCAGTTTGCGGTTGGCAGCCTGGCGGCGGGCCAGAGCGCCACGATCTCTTTGATGATCTCCGAGGACGGGAGTTCGCTGGGAACCTTCGCAATCGACCAGGGCGATACCGGCGCCTCGTCGAACACCGTCGTCACCTACTCGGGGAATCTCCAGAAGAGTGCGATTCCGCCGCCGGGTCCTGCCATCCCGGAGCCGACCTCCGCACTCGTATTCGCCCTTGGTGCCTGGCTCGTCCGAGAAGCCTTGCGCGAGCACAATCGCCATCGCCCCCCCAGCATGTAGTTAGGCGGCAGCAATCCCCGGAGCCGGGGATTGCAACCGGGCCACGGCCTGTATTTCACCGAGGCCCGCCGATCCTTTGCCCGAGGAAGCGGCCCTTTGCCTGGCTGATCTCTCAAGTGAGGCCCGGGCCGGGTCGACATCGCATCTCGTGGGACTCCTATCACGCATCCTCCGCAAGCCGGAGCCGGAAAGCCTCTCCCGGCCGCCGCGTCGCTCGCAAGAGGACATGAGCCAACCGCGACACCCGACACCGACCCCGGTCAAACGCGAGGTACGGACGGGCATCTACCACCCGATGCCACCGGCGGCGGACGAACCGATCGCCGAATTCGCGACCCAGCGACTGGCGGCATTGCGCGAGCACGCCGTCAACCCGACCGATCGTCGCTGCCTCGATGGAATGGGGGATTGCATCGCCTCCGGCCATCTCGATATCCCGGTCCTGCCCGAGGTAGCCGGCATGCTGCTTTCCCTCGACGGGTCGAGTGAACTCGACAACGACGAGGTTGCCGACTTGATCCAGCGCGATCAGGCACTCTCCGCCCAGATCCTGCGCCATGCCAACGCACCCACCCTCGGTGCAGGTCGTATCCAGAGCCTCGACCAGAGCGTGTCGATGCTCGGTTTCGAGATGGTCCGCTCCCTGGCCGTCGCAGCAGCCGTTGGCGAAGACGTCTTTCGGGTGCCGGGATACGACGTCGAGACGCGAGCCCTACAGGATCATTCTTCCGAGGTCGCGGAAACGGCCGCGTCCCTGGCCCGAGGCACGGGCGTTGCGAGTCCGGGCGATGCCTACATGGCCGGCCTCTTCCACGACGTGGGCAAGGTCGTCGCCTATCGGAACCTGAGCGCTCTGCGAACCAAGACCCGAGGCGGCCGGCCTAGCGAACTGTTGGCCCGGAAGATGATCGATGAACTCCATCCGCTCCTCGGCCTGTGCTTTGCGGAAGCCCGCGAACTGCCGGAGCTGTTGCGCTGGAGCGTCGGACACCATCACGTTCCGGGCCGTGTTCCCGAACACCACCGCATGATCGTCGGGCTCGTCGGCTTTGCGGAACTGGTCACTGAGGAGCCGGAACGCATCGAGGCCTTCGAGGACGACAGCGACCCGGCGCTCGCCGACCCGGAACTCTGGCCGGCCGGCATGCCGGACATCGCAACGCTCCTCGGCGCACTCCCGGGCTAGTCCCTTGTATCGACCAAAGGCGGAAGTGTTGTCATGCTAAGCACTGCGTCCCCCGCAGCCAATCGGTTCTCGCCGTGTCGCGGGCCGATTCATGGGGCCCGTATGTCGAAGAAGCGGTATCGGATTGACTTGAC
>JAAETT010000651.1 GCA_024228115.1 bacterium | reverse complement strand
CCAAAATTATGACCCATGCAAATTTGGCACATAGAACAAAGGAAAATAGTTTTTCTGGGCAAATCAATGTCGGGGATTCCGAATCTGGTGTTGTTTTTGCTTGAACACCATCAGAAACCGTATGGAACCATGGTTCACATCCCAAAATTATGATCTATGCAAATATGTCACATACAACAAAGGAAAAGTATTTCTGGGCAAATCAAGGTCGGGGATTCCAAATCTGGTATTGTTTTTGCTCGAACACCATCAGAAACCATATGGAACCATGGTTCACATCCCAAAATTATGACCCATGTAGATTTGTCACATAAAACAAAGGAAAATAGTTTTTCTGGGCAAATCAAAGTCGGGGATTCCAAATATGTTATTGTTTTTGCTCTATCACCATCAAAAACCAAATGGAACCATTGTTCACACCCCAAAATTATGACCCTTGCAAAGATGTCTGTCAGAACAAAAGCAAACATTTTTTTTCTGTGCAAATCAGGGTCGGAGATTCCGAATCTGTTATTGGTTTTGATCCATCAACATCATAAAAGCACATGGAACCATGGTTCCCAATCCAAAATTATGTCCCTTGTAATTATGTCATCTTTGAACAAATGAAAATATTTTTTTCTGGCCAATTCAAGGTTGGAGATTCCGAAGCTGTTATTATTATTTAAAATTTCTTT
>JAAETT010000650.1 GCA_024228115.1 bacterium | reverse complement strand
TCTTCCCGCTCTTGCGGATCAGCTCCACGACCTCGGCCTTGTATTCATCTGTGAACGATCGACGCTTCCGTTTTCCCATGACACACTCCTACCGCACTTTCGTGCGATCCGGGGTGTCCACGAGACCGGGGCAAGCTCAGACGACGTACACCGCACCAAGTCCGCGTCCGCAGGGTGTCGTCGATTACCCCAAGAATTGCCAAACTCATGTTAACCATCGTTCGCCTAGGTGACATCATTGGACTGGGAAAGCCTTCTCAACGAAAAACGCCGAAAGCCTTCAGCACCAGGCGGAGCCTCAAAGGGCCCAGCTCATCATGAGCATCGAACCGAGTTGGAACGCGACTTCGACAGGATCCTCTTTTCCGCACCAGTTCGAAGGCTAGCCGACAAGACACAGGTGTTTCCCCTGGAACGGAACGATTCAGTCCGAACTCGACTCACGCATTCGCACGAAGTTGCGAATCTTGCTCGCAGTGTCGGAGTGGCGTTGTGTGCCGGCGATCTGGAAGGTCTGGCTGGACCCACTATCGCAAGGAACGTTCCCGCGCTTCTTGGCGCCGCAGGTCTGGCACATGACCTAGGAGTCTGCGCGGCAGAGGGCCATTGAGGGGTGAGTCTCGCTAGAGTGAGCCATGCCGCGAGACTTTCGACGCTACGAGCCGGACCAGTCGCTTCTCCTGCCGCCCTCGCTTCGGGATTGGCTTCCCGAGGATCAT
>JAAETT010000649.1 GCA_024228115.1 bacterium | reverse complement strand
CCGCGGCGCCCGGCGGGCGGGGCGCCCCCCCCGCCTCCCCTCCGCCGTCGCGGGGGGGCCCGGGGGGGGGGGGGGGGGGCGCGGGCCCCCCCGGGGGGGGGGGGGGGGGGGGGGGGGGGGGCTCCGTCATCACACCGCAAGGAGCCTACGCGTATCACTTCGACGCCCAGCGCTTGGCCCGGTTCGTCGGGGAGCGCGCAGTCGCGCATGGTGTCCGGCACATCGTCGACCACGTCGACGCCGTCACGTTGAGCGCCGACGATCGAATCGACCAGATCGTGACGCGCGAGCACGGACCCCTGACGGCGGACCTGTACGTCGATTGTACGGGGTTCCGCGGTCTCCTGATCGAAGAGGCTCTCGGCGAGTCCTGGGCCGACGACTCGGCCTCGCTGCTGTGCGACGCCGCCGTGGTCGGAACCACACCGCCCGATCCTGCGATGCCGCCGTTCACGAGGGCGGATGCGCTCGGGGCGGGCTGGAAGTGGAGGATTCCGCTGCAGAGTCGCCTCGGGCACGGCTATGTCTTCAGCTCTGCGTTCCTGGACGAGGACAGGGCCGCCGCCGAGCTGATCGACCGAGTCGGCCCGGAAGACGGCGCCGTTCGCGATCTTCGCACGCTTCGGTTCCGGGTGGGGCGCCGGCGGCGCCCCTGGCGGGGCAACTGCGTCGCCGTCGGGCTGTCCGCGAGCTTCTTGGAGCCGCTCGAGTCGACCGGGATTCATCTGATCATCGAGGCCGTCGCGGAGATGATTCGTTGCTTCCCCGACCAGGGTTTCGAGCCCTTGTTGGCACGACGCTTCAACGAGCGAGCGCAGGCGATGTACGAAGAGCTCCGGGACTTCCTGGTGCTCCACTACCGGTTGAGCAGCTGCGACCGCGGCCCTTTCTGGGTCGCGCAGCGAAACGCGCGCCTCTCCGAGAGTCTGGCCGAAGCCCTGGCCCTGTACGATGCGACCGGGCTCGCCGACTGGGGGCGGAACTCCCTCTTCGGGGATACGAGCTTCCAAGCCATCGCTTCTGGGCTGGGCCGATGGCCCCGCAGTCCGTTGCCCTCGACGGGTTTCGCGGCGCCGGCGCAGATCGCCGAGGTCTTCTCGAAGATCCTCGTGCAGAACGAGCGGATCACACGCGAGATGCCTCGTCACGCGGAGATGCTCGGTGTCGCAGGCGGCGAACACCTCTCCGCCTCGAGGGTGTCCGCGTGATTCGAGGAAGCGGTTTTCCACAGCGACGGAAGAGTGCTTCCTTCCGGCGCCGACCCGAGTCGGAGAGCTCCCCCAATCCCCTGGAACACAAAGGGAAATCGTGGGGGCTGCGGTGGCATGGAACTTGCTTGTTAATACAATGGGAAGGGAGATCGCTCCGTAGGAGGGGTTCCTCTACCCATTCTCTCGGTGGGCTGCAGATCCCCGGGGGGCGTTCGCAGATGCCCGCGACGGAAGGAAAGAGACGGCATGGATCAGCACGGCTCTCGTAGGTTCTGGGGACGGATCCTCGGCGCGACGGCTCTCCTGCTCCTGCTGGGGCTCCTACCACAGGCGGCCTGGTCCGTGAGCGTGACCCTGACGATCGAGGGCGGCGTCTCGTCGAGCGCGATCGCGTCCGTTCCCGCGTTGAGTCCGTGGACGCTGAAGGTGCTCTACGAATCCACCCAGATTCCCACCGTCACGACGCCGGTCTCGGCGGTCTACCAGGGGGCCTTCGACGCGGAATTCTCGGTGGCCGGCTCGACCGTGTTCGTCACGGATGCGAGCCTCGTCATCGTCGAGGACGCGACCCTCAGGGATGCCATCACCTTCGAAGGAACGGTCTCGAGCCCTCTCACGATCGTGACCGTCCAGGGCTCGGACTGGACCTCCTCGTCGCTGGCCAGCACCGACCTTCCCTCGGAAATCGCGGGCGTCAGCTTGCTCATCGGCGGGACGCTGACGATCGAAGACATCTTCGGCGGTCTCGCCGTGGGCCAGATCAGTCAGGTCGACATCACGACCGTTCCGGAGCCGCGATGGCTTCCCGCGTTCGTCATCGGCGTGGCGGTGCTCAGCACGTATCGGTGAACCTCTCACACCGAGTGCCCGATCGTGAGGCGGCGGGACTCCGATCCGGTCCCGACCCCTTCACCGGCCAACCGGCCAGGCTGCGGAGCCGTACGCGCGTCGGAGGCGGCAGTCGCCGCCGACACCGCTTGGCCCCACGCCTCAGCCACTCACGCGAATGATCCGCTTCGAAGACTTCCAGATCGATCCCGAGCAGCGAACGCTACGGCGGGGCGGCGATCCGGTGCATCTGCAGCCGCGTCTCTATGACCTGCTGTTGTACATCATTCGGCACCGGTCTCGCGTGGTGACGCGCGAAGAACTCGCAACTCACGTGTGGGAGAACCACTCGTTCCAGGAGCACGCTCTTCATCAGGCACTGCGCCGCCTGCGCCACGTGCTCGGTGATGATGCGAGGAGGCCACGCATCATCCGGACGAGGCGGGGGGTCGGCGTGCGATTCATCGCAGACGCGGACGAGGAAGAGACGTTTCAGGGACTGCTCGAGCGAGAACGGGAGCTGGAGTCGATCGCCGCGGCCTGGGATGATCCGGACCGCGGGATGGTCGCGATCGTCGGGGCCGCTGGCAGCGGCAAGACGGCGCTGGCGTCGGCCGCGATCGAGATGGCCGGGAGGGGCAGTCTGGTCGTCGAAGGCGCGAATCTCGCGAGTCCCGGGGCGCCACCCTTCTCGGGATGGAGTCAGGTGTTCCTGGAGCTGGCGAACGCGTGCCGAGAGTACGGCTTCGAGAGCGGCACCATGGCTGAGGTGCGTACGCTGGGCCGTGTCGTTCCCAAGCTCGCGAGTGTCTGGCCCGACCGTCAGGAGCGGGCCCCGCTGCGCCTCGGTGCCGAGTGGGATCGCTGCTTCGATGCCGCTGCGACCCTGCTTCACAAGCTGGGACAACGGCGTCGCCTCGTGGTCCTGCTCGAAGACCTGCATTGGGCCGACGCGAAGTCGCTCGAGCTGCTGCGGCACCTGACCGAGGCCACCGATCGGCGGTCGGTCAACTTCGTCGTCACGTGTCGTTCCGAGGCCTTCGCCGGGAGCGGGCCCGCGGCCGAGATGCTGGGCGGCCTGCGCGAGGCCTCCCATGTCGAGTGGATCGAAGTCGCCGGGCTTTCTCGCGCTGCCGTCGGCGAACTCCTGCATCGTTGCAGCGAAAAGGCGCCTACCCGGGCCGTCGTCTCACGCATCCATGCGCGCACCCTGGGCAACCCCCTCTACGTCCAGCAGTGCACGCCCCTCGTCCCAGGCGACGAAGCCAGCGACCCGATCGACTGGCTGCCGGACAGTGTTGTTCGCGTCGCGGCGCATCGCATTCGCCTTCTGAGCGACGCGAGCCAGGACGTGCTCGAGTGCGCTGCGTTGCTCGTCCACGAGATCAAGCCGGAGATCCTGCAGGATGCGCTCGGGATGCCGTTGGAGACCATCGCGGCGGCTCTCGCCGAAGCCAAGGCGGCGGGATTCTTGCGCGAGGAAGGCGGGGATGTGCGCTTCGAGCACGGTCTGCTCCGCGAAGCGCTGGTGTCGAGCCTCTCGCCCGTGCTTCGGGCCGACCTGCATCGTCGACTCGCGGAGGCGTCTCGGCGCCTGCAAGACGGCGACGCGGAGCGCGGACTGCGCACCTTGACCCACCACCTCGTTGAGGCACGGCCCTTCAGTGATGCCGTCGAAACGCTTCGATGCAGCGTCCGCTGTGGGGTGCTGTCGATGAAGGAGCTGCATCACCACGATGCCAGCGCGCATTTCGAACGGGCCCTGTCCCTTCTCCGCGAGCTGGGCTCGTCGCATCCCGAGCTGGAGATCGATCTCTTGCTCGCCTCGGGCCACGCTCACCGCGCGCATGGGGGCCGTTGGCAGGCTCGCCAGCGGTACCGGGAAGCGCTGTCGCGGGCGCGCAGGTTGGGGGATCTGGGTCGCACGGCTCGCTCAGCGATCGAATACGCGACCGAACCCGATTGGCGTCCGGATCTCGAGCTGGTGAGCGAGCTCGAGAAGATCCTCGACGGCACGCCGGACCTCGCGCCCGAACTCCGAGCGCGGATCGCGGCGCGCCTGGCGAGTTGGCACGCCTTCTTCCCCGAGCGAAGCGACCGGGTCGAGGTGCTGATGCACGGAGTCGCTGCGGAGTGCCGGCGGTCGAGGGAGGCAATCCTGCGAGCGGAGGAGTCCCTCGTTCGGTGCCGCATTGAGCGGATCAAAGACAGCATGCCGCCGCAGGCGCGTTTCTCGACCGCCCAGGAAGCCCTGAGCTGGGCTCGTGATGTCGGCGACGCCGAGTTGGTCGTCTCAGCAGCGTTCGCCCGCGTGCCGCCGCTGCTGTCCCAGGGCCGGTTCGCGGAGGCGGACCGTTGCGTCGCCGAGGTTCGTCAGCTGGCCGAGCGCCACGGACTCGAGACGCACGACGTGGAGTACGGGCTCTACGCCGGCCTTCGCCACGGATTGCAGGGAAGGTTCGCCGATGCAGAGGCCGCGTACCTCCAGGCGCTCGCGCTGGCCACGCAGACTCGCGAGGAGGTCTCCCCCAGCAGCTCACCTCCCTTCATTCCGCTCGCTGGAATGAGCATCGTGCTCTTTAAGACCCTTCGCCTCGCCGAAGTGGCGGGGCCGGTGGCGAGCCTCTACCAGAGCCACGAGACGTGGCTCGCTCCACTCGGCGCCGGGATGGCGATGATCGCCCTCGACCAGGGGGCGCCCGACCGCGCGCAAGCGCTGCTGACCGAGCTGACCGGCATCGACTGCGAGCGGATTCGAGGGCGGGACAGCTGGGCGAGCGCGGCCGCCATCTTGGCCTGGGTGGCGGAAGAACTCGGTGACGTGGAAGCCGCCGCCGCTCTGGGACGCCTCTTGTCCTCCTCGGCCTCGACCTGGGCGGTGGCCGGCTCCGCTGTGTTCTGCACCGGACCCGTTTCGCTGGGTCTCGCGATGTGTCACGAGGCCCGAGGGGAATGGGAGAAGGCCCTTGCAGCCCTCGAGATTGCGCAGGCCGAAGCCGACAAGGCAGCGTGCCTTCCCTTCATCGCCCACGCGTTTGCGAGGCGGGCGAGGGTGCACAGCCGGCTCGGTCATCGCGAGAAGGCACGCACCTTCCGCTTCCGCGCCAAACGGATCGCGGGGGAGCTCGGCATGGCCCGACTCCTGAAGCTCCTGGATTCTCCGCATTGATGTCGGCCGACACCCAGGGTCGAATGAACGTCGGAGTCGGGCCTTGATCCTCCGTTTCGAAGACTATGAGCTCGACGACGAACTCTTGGAGCTCCGGCGGAGAGGCTCGCTGGTCGACGTGCAGCCCAAGCCGCTGGCCCTGTTGCTCCTCCTGGCCAAGCGAGCGCCCGAAGAGGTACCGCGCGAACTTGCCACGGAGACGCTGTGGTCCGGGGTCCAGGTCACCGGAGACTCGCTGGCTCAGGCCGTCGTCAAGCTGCGACGCGCATTGGCCGACCCGGTCCGCGGTCGTGAGCTCGTGGTCACGAAGCGAGGACATGGCATACGGCTGGAGGCGGAGGTCCAGCGCCTCCAGCAACCGTCCGTCTGGACCACGATGGAGGCGTTGGTCGCTGAGCTCCGTCAGCGGCGAGACGAGGCGCGTGGCGGCACGGGGCACATCGCCGTGCTGCGTGGCCCCGATGGGACGGGGAGGGTCGTGACGGCGAGGTCACTCGTGCTCGAGTCGCGGATCGCGAAGGAGCGCGCCGTGCGGATCGACCTCGCGCGACGCATCTGTGAGCCTCCCGGGCCGTGGGAAGCCGTCCTACTTGCCTTGCGTGACCCTGACCCGCATCAGGTTGCGGCAGGCTCGGTGCTCCCGGCGCCACGGATCCTCGAAGCGGTCCGAGTGCTCAAGGAGTCCGCCGAAGACGGCTTTCTCTTGCTGACGATCGAGGCCCTCGAGCATGCGAACCGCGGCGCCGTCTGCTTCTTCGAAGTGCTTGCGAACGAACTCGATTCGCTTCCACTGTTCGTCGTCGCGTGCTGCCGTGATCAAGGGGTTCCCGCGCTCAATGACCTGGAGCATGCCATGCTGCGAAGCCCGAGAGGGTCATTGCTCAACACGTCCATCTGGGAGAGCGATGAGGCGGCGCATCTGATTCGCCACCAACTTCCCTTCGCGGTCGGGGACCGGGTCGTGGAACGCGTTTGTGAACTGTCGGGTCTGGTTCCGGGTCGCATGCTTCGATGGTGCGAGCACTTGGCCGAGTTGGGCTCGACCACGGACGCGCGGCCCGACGAGGAGGCCATGCTTCGCGTTCTCGAGAGCCCGCCCCAATCGATTCTGGGGGGTGCCGAGGAGGTGCTGCATTCACTGAGTCCGAAGGCTCGATCCCTCGCCGCCGTGGCGGCCCGGGGGGGGCGCACCGAGCTCGACTTCCATCGGCTCGAGATCGAGTCCGGGTTGGCACCCGCAGACATCGTGTCCGCCGTCGATGAGTTGTACCGACACGGCGTCATTCGCGATTCGGGAACGTCGCCGGGCGCCTGGCGTTTCGCCGAGATCGGCTTCCGGCTCGCAGCGATCGGCCAGGAGGAGGCAATCCCCAACGCGTCTTCGCACCAGGAGCGGGAAGCGCGCGAGATCGACGACCTCGTGGACCTACTGGCCGACGTGGTCTGAGCGGCGTCGTGCCCGACGCAGACCCGCCAAGCCCGAGAGCACGACCACGAGTTCGTGGCCCAGCCCACAGGCTGACCGGGTCTCCCGATTCCGCGTTGGAGACGAGCACTGCGGGTCCGGGGAGGTCTGCTCCGCCGCCGGAAGTCCCGCGCACGCACCGCCATCGAAGTCGATGGACCCGTCGTTGTCGTTGTCGAGTCCATCGTTGCAGGCCCGCACGGGCGCACCGATGTCGATGGAGGCACCTGACGGATTCTGCAGCACGACCGAGGCCGGAGACAGGCCGGCCCCGTTCGCGCTCCAGGAGACGTCCGCGAGCCCGTCGGTGTCGCACACGGCAACCGCGGTCAGCGCGAAGGTCATGCTGAAGAGTTGGGTCGACGTGAAGCCGGGGCCGATCGTCACGGCGAGGGCGTCGCTTCCGGCCGGGGCACCCGTGTCGCACGGCGACACCACGAACAGCGAGGGGTCGCCAGGGTCGGGGGCGATGGCCTCGCACGAGACGAGCGTCAATTCCTCGTCATCCCAGGACACGACGACGTCGTACCCATTGAGTGTGATCGAGTCGTCGATCGACCAGCGCACGGTGATCTGATCTGCGCTCGCGAGGCCGAGAGACGAGCAGAATTCGGTCCCACTCGAGACGCCCGAACAGAGGCTGCCGACGGCCGACTCCGCGCTCATCTCGATGGTCGCGTCGACCGCTGCCGCGGGGAGTGCCACGAGCGTCATCGAGAAGGCAGCGATGAAGAGCGTAGCGGTGAAGAACGCAGTGGTGGAAGCGACAGCTCGCATCGTCGACACTCCTTGGTCGGGGATCTTACCACGGGGGCGGATTCAGAATCATCGGCGCGAGGCCCGAACCCAGAGGATAAGAGGATTGGTCATGGACTGATCAGCGTCAGGAGTCAGGAATCGGAGGCCCCTTGGGGAGACGGCGCATCCACGTGAGAGGGTGGTGAGGACTCGAGCGTGGACTCGAGGTGTCCGTCGAAGATCGTCACGAGCTGGTCGGCCTGGCGGATGGTGACGGTCTGTTGGAGAACCCGACCGTCGTCGTATCGGGCGACGATCCGCCGTCGCCCTTCGGCCAGTCGCTGGGGGGGCATCGGAACGCGCCCGATCCGGTGCCCGTCGACTTCGATGACGGTCCCCTTCTCCGCGGCGAACCGGACCGGGTACGTCACCCGGGGCGGAGGCGCGGGCTTCGGGGGAGAGGGCGGGGTTCGGGCACTGGCTGCCTGCGTCTCGGCTGGCGACGCGGTCTGGCTCGCCCCCCGCTTCGCTGCCGTCGCCGCGGTCAGGCTCGCCTCCGGGTTCGGTGCCGTCGAAGCGGTCTGGCTCGCCTCCGGGTTCGGTGCCGTCGGCGCTTGTCCGGGTCCGGCCTTCGCGGCCGCGGTCGCCGACGGGGTCAGGCTCGGGCTTCGCCCCTTCGCCTTGGGTTCGGCCTTCAGCTTGCGTCCGGCCTTCGCCTTGGGTTCGGCCTTCCCCTCGCGTTCGGCCTTCGCGGTCGCGGTCGTCGACGAGGTCCGGCTCGGGCTCCGCCCCTTCGCCGAGGCGCCTTCCTTGGTCCGGTTGCGGTCGGCCGCGAGGTCCGGCGGTGCGTTCGCCCGCTGGGTCCGGGTGGGCGTCGGCGACGCCGGCGCGATTGCGCTTCCGGGTGCCGCCGCGCTGGTTCGGCCCGTCGGCGGGTTGCCCTCCGGAAGCGGCGGGTCCACCTCGCTCGCTGCGACCGAGGTGGACCCGAACTCGACACGACAGCGAAGCCCGGCCGGCAGGACGTGATCGGGGTTGGGAAGCTCGAGTCGCACCTGGAAGGTGCCGCTGGCGGGATCGACGACCGGGTCGATGACGGTCACGGTCGCATCGAAGCGCCCGCCGATCGGCGCTTCGGGCTGAACGATCGCGGGTTCTCCCTGTTCGATCCGACCCAGCAGGGAGAGCGGCGCGAAGACCTCGACGCGAAGAGGATCGAGTTGGACGAGTTCCAGGATCTCGGGCGGGTCGACGTACTCTCCTGCGGAGACGAGCTGCTTCGTGACCACGCCATCGATGGGGCTGCGAATGGTCCGCCGTTCGAGGGCGCGCTGAGCCTGGCGCAGCTCGAGTTGGGCCTGCTCCCTGGCTTCGCGAGCGGCCCGCGCATCGGCCTCGGCGATCCGCATCGCGCTCTGGGCTTCCTCGTGCTGCTGCTTCGACGCGACGTTCTGCGAAACCAGGAACTGCTGCCTTTCGAGCGTCTTTCGGGCGAAGGACTCGCGAGCTTCGGTCGACTGGACCGCACCGAGGGCGCGTGCGCGAGAGCGCGCGGTCGCGACGTTCGCGCGCTCGAGTGCCGCCTCGAGGCGCGCAACGACCTGGCCCTTCTTGACTCGGTCTCCGCGATCGACCAGCACTTCCGAGACCACTCCTTCGAGCGGTGCCGAGAGCTGGATCGAACGCCACGGTTCGATCAGGCAATCCGCACTCTCTCCGCGAGCGTCGGATCCGACCAGAGCCGCAAGTGCGAGGATGACGAAACGGGCGCGCTGCATGCCTACTCCCCTTTCCCTGAGAACGCGAGCAGACCACTCACCTGCGCGTCGGTCTTGAGCAGACTGCGCCGCATCGACGCGTGGATGCGCTCGGCCCGGCGCTGGGCGATGCAGACGGCGAGCTCACGGAGCCAGCGGCTCTGACGGGAGGGTTCTCCCTCGAGGCGGTCTCGGAGGCCGCGCCACCTGTCGAGCAGGCCGATGCCGAAGGCCTGGAGCAGATCGTCGCTCAGTGCGACGATCGCCTCGCAGCTGCCCGGATCTCCCTGACGCCCACAACGGCCATAGAGCTGGCGGTCGATGCGCGCGGACTCGTGATTCTCACTGGCGATGACGTGAAGACCGCCGACCTGGCGAGCCTCGTCGGACAGATGAATGTCGGTTCCCCGGCCCGCCATGTTCGTGGCGACGGTGATCATGCCGACATGACCGGCCAGGCCGACGGTGAAGGCCTCTTTCTCGTCCTGGCGTGCGTTCAGGACGAGATGCGGAAGAAGGCGGGCGTCGAGGAGCCGACTCAAGTGCTCCGACGCCGCCACGGATCGGGTCCCGATCAAGACGGGCCGCCCCTCGTCCATCAGCTCCTCGACGCGCTCGACGATGGCCTGCCACTTCTCGTCCGCGTCTCGCAAGACCCGGCGACCGAGGTCGAGTCTCTTCGGAGGGTGGTGGGTGGGGATCGGCACGACGGGGGCGCGGTACACCTGCTCCAGTTCGTCGCGCACTTCCCGCGCCGTTCCCGTCATGCCGCAGAGGCGTTCGTAGCGGCGGAAGAAGCGCTGGTAGCTGATCTGGGCGATGGCCTCCGTGCTGCCCGTCATCTCGCAGTCTTCCTTGGCTTCGATCATCTGGTGAAGCCCTCGTTGCCAAGTGCGGTCCGCCATGACGCGCCCGGTGGACTCGTCGACGATCTTGACTTCGCCGTCGATCACCAGGTAGTCGACGTCCCGACGAAACGCGTGGAGAGCGGTCAGCGCTTGCGACACCAGCTCGCCGCGCCGGTGAGGCCCCGCCCAAACGCCGCCGAGGGGCTGTGCGAGTCCTTCGATCCGCACGCGGCCGGCTTCGGTCAAGTACGCGCCGCGGACGCGCTCGTCGACGACGAAGTCGTCGGGGGTCTGGAGATGGCGCGCAAGCTCGACCGCTTTCTCGTAGACCTCGGCTTCGAGCGGGTCGAGGTCGCTGCCTGCCGATAGGATGAGAGGCGTTCGCGCTTCGTCGATCAGAACCGAGTCGGCCTCGTCGACGAGAGCGAAGCAGAGACCCCGGAGCATCAGGTTGCTGCGCGCGGAGTTTCCGCTGGCCAGCTCTCCGATCTGACATCGCATTTTCGTGCGACGGCGACCCAGTTCGACGCGGTCTCGTAGGTAGTCGAACGCGACATCCTTGTTGGTGACGTACGTGACGTCCGCAGCGTACGCGGCACGCCGCTTCGCGGGGTCGAAGTCCGAGTCGACGGCGCCCACGCGGAGCCCGAGCGCTTCGTAGACGGGTGCCATGAGTTCTGCGTCTCGGGCGACGAGGTACTCGTTGACGGTGATGATGTGGACGGGCCAGCCCGCCAGCGCCGCCGTCGCCGCGGTCAGGGTCGCGGTGAGCGTCTTGCCTTCGCCGGTCGCCATCTCGGCAATCGCCCCGGACAGCATCCAGTAGCCGCCCATCAACTGGACGTCGTGGTGGGCCATGCCGAGGTGGCGGCGTGAGGCTTCCCGCGTCAGCGCGAACGCGGAGGCCACGACATCGGTCTGGAGGCCGTGTCGCTGCAGGGCCCGTCCTGTCTCCTCGGCCTTCTCGCGGAGTGCCAGGTCGGACAGGTCCTCGAGGTGCGGAGCCAAGGCGCGGGTCTGGAGGATCACGGCGGTCGAGCTGCTGCCCCGTTGCCGGAAGGGGCGCGATACGCGGCGCGCGAGGGATTCGCCCGTCTCGTCGAGCCACGACGGAACGTCGTCGTCGCGCTCCGGGTACGCGCCCGGCGCGATGCCCAATCGAAAGAACCCCGCAGACGCCGAGCTCATACCTCGAGCCTCGCAAGGAAGAGTTGTCGCAGCGATCGGAAGGCCCTGTCCGCCAGTGAGGCGGCACCGTGATCGAAGCGGACGTACACGCGTCCCCCCAACGCCAGCGCCCCGGCCCCTTCCGGGAGCGTGAGTTCGATCTGGAAGTGGGGTTGCACGGCGTTCGTGCCGTTTCCCTCGCGGGGGTCCACCGCGACCGATCCTCCGCCTTCGCTCCCGAGCGCCGGGCTCGGAAGGGCAGCGCTCGCAGATGGCACGACGCGTGAGAGCCGAGCCGGGAGAACCCTTCCGACCTGTTCGGCGGGGCGCACCCGAATCTCCTCGAGCCGATCGCGGACGAGTTCGACGTCGTCCTGGGAGACCACCGCGCGGACCTCGAAGCCGTCCGGGCGGACGACGTACGCGAGCAGGTCGCCGCGGCGGGCAAAGCGTCCGAGCAGATCCTCGGCATTCGGCAACACGAGCCGGCCACTACGACCCGCGCGCAGGGTCAGGCCCTCCGATTCCTCCTCGGCTCGCGCGAGTCTCCGCGCGGAGAGCTGGACCCGGTCGTCGAGGGCGCGCGCGCGGGCCACGCTCTCGCGCTGGGCCTCGGCGGCCCGAACCCGAAGCGCGCGAAGCTCGGCGGCGCGGGTTCGAACCTCGGCGGAGAGATCGGGGTCTCGAAGGCGCAACACCGGCGTGCCGGCCTCGACCGAGGCTCCGGGCTCGACCAGGATCTCTTCGATGAAGCCGGAACTCTCGACACGCACCAGCGCCTGCTCGGGAACCCAGACGACGCCTTCGGCGACCGTCCGGAAGGGCGTTGGGACCGCGAAGAGGAGGAGAGCGAGAGCCGTCGCGCAGGCGGCCGTGCCGGCGACCGCGCGACCGCGCACGCGCCGTAGCCGCGGGTTCCGAAACAGGAACCGGAACCCCTTGAAGATCGGCATCCCGATCCAACCCACGCCGGAGATCAGCAGCAGGAGCCCGCCGAGCACCAGTGAGAGTTCGAACACGAAGAGCAAGATCAGGCCGACGACGAACACCCGGTAGATGAACGCCGCGACCCCGAAGGTCACGAGGATCCAGGGCTCACGGCCCTGCGCGTCAGGGGGTTCGGCGTCCTTGTGGCCCAGCAGCCATCGCTCGGTCAGATACCCGATCTGCTGATTCGAGCGCTGGCGCAGATTCGGGATCTCGAGGAGATCCGCGAGGATGTAGTAGCCGTCGAAGCGAAGGAGCGGGTTGGCGTTGAAGGTGATCGTCGTGATGCCACCGATCAACATGGCATTGTAGGCGAGGGTTCGGACGGTCCCGGGCTCGGCCGCGAGCCAGACGTAGAACGCCAGTGCGGCGACGAATACCTCGACGATCATGCCAGCCGAGGCCACCAGCGCGCGCTGTCTCGTCGACGCGAAGGCCGATGCCGACGACGCGTCGACGTACGGAACCGGCGTGAGCACGAGCAGCATCACGCCGATGTCGTGTACCTCGCCTCCGAAGTAGCGCGCCATGATGCCATGGCCGAGCTCGTGGAGGATCTTGATGACGGGGAACAGAAGCCAGATCAGGACCAGATTGGTCGGCGCGAGGAGGTGATCGATGGCCCCGCCGGAAAGCTCCTCCCAGTGCACGCCTGCGCCGACGAACGCCGGAACGACGGCGGCCAGCCACAACGCGATCCCGACGCGCCCCATGAATGGCCGTACCCAGGGCATCATCTTCTGCAGCACCGCGTCCGGGTCGAAGAGCGGGATCGTGATTGCGAGCGGCGACATCAGCTTGCCCCGCAGCTTCTTCTTCGACGCGCTGTCGTGTCGCTCGAGGATCTCGAGCGCATCGGGGGGGACGTCCGTCCGCAGCACGTCCGCAGCGTGGAGCTGAGCGAGTAGCTGGATCAGCTCGTCCTGGGTCGGCGCATCGTCGCCGAGGTGCTCAGTCGCGATCTCCCAGATCGCCTCCACGCTGCGCGTGCCGTCCATCAGGCTGATGACGGTGTGAGTCGAAGGCGTGAATCGGTGCACGCGCTGGTTGATCACGTCGTTCAGGACGTACCAGGGTCGGCCCCGGTAGACATGGCGCTGGATCGTCGCGTGGCGGCGCAGTTCGGGTCGTAGGGTCGCGACCCGGTACCAGTTCTGGGAGAACAGGGAGGCCATGGGCTAGGGCGTCCACTTCCAGAAGAAGACGCGCATCCATTCGATCAGCTCGTGGGTCCAGATCCA
This sequence comes from bacterium, assembly GCA_024228115.1. Taxonomy (NCBI): domain Bacteria; species bacterium. Next base: position 4,127 of record JAAETT010000649.1, on the reverse strand, counting down.
GACGAGGCGCCGTTCGTCGACCTCGACCTTCGCCACACCCTCCATGCCGGGACGAACGGTGCTTCCCCCGCTTCGCAACTCCGCCTCGACCCGGAAGGTGTTCTGACCCTCCTCGGCTTCCGAGATCGGCGTGATCTTCGTGATGTTGAACTCGAAGCTCTCTTCGGGCAAGGAGGAGAGGATGACGTGGCCCGTCTGCCCCTCGCGCACGTGCGCGACGTCACTCTCGTCGACGCGCAGAATCAGTCGGTAGGCGTCCAGCGGGGCGACTTCGAACAACACGTCGCCGCGTTGAACGGGGGCTCCGAGGCGTTGGCTGAGGTCGCCAGTCACGACGACGCCGTCGAACGGGGCGCGCAGTTCGACCCGTGTGAGCCGCTCGGCGACGCGGTCGAGCTCCGCACGTGATTCCTCGATCGCGGCGGCCTCGATCTCCGTCTGCGCGGCATCGCGCTCGGCGAGGGCCTGTCGATATTGCTTCATGGCCTGGGCGAGTTCGCTCTCCCAGCGCGCACGCTCGAGCTGGAGATCCCGGTCGTCCAGGGAGCCGAGGAGTCGCCCCGCCTCGACGACGTCCCCGGCCCGGGCCGGTGCGCTGTTCACGTACCCGTCGAAGGCCGCGACCGCGGCGCGCTTGCGAATCGGCTCGACGATCGTGCCGGCGCTCACGCGGAAGGTTCCGGTCGCGAAGGTCAGGAAGGCGAGGGTCCCGATCACCGCGGCAGAGGCGAGTTTCAGGGCGACATGACGAGGGCCGACGAGGCGTTTCGCGAATCCGCGGCCGGCGTGCCAGATCTTCGCGAGCAGGTGCTGGTCGTTCTCTCGTCGGGCTTCGAGCACCGGTCCGAGCAACGAGGCGGTGGCCTCGAGCATCGAGGTCGTGGCGGGGTCGAAGGGCTGCTTGCGTTCGAGGGTGATCGCGCCGGTCACGTCGTGACCTTCGGACAGCAGAACGGTGCACGCCGACTCCGTGCCGAAGTGGTGGAGGAGTTCGGTGTGCGCGCGCAGACCGCCTGCCAGGTCGTCGTGCGGCGCGGGCGCAACCAAGGTAGTGCTGTAGTCGATCGCCTCTTCCATCGCAGCCTCGATGGCGGCGATGAGATTGGTTCGCTTGCCGAACTGCGCGCTATGCGAGAGCCCCGCGACCCGGACGCGGTTCTTGTTGACGGTGCCGACGCTGACGCGATCGCAGTCGAGCAGCGTCGCGAGCTCCGTGGCGAGGGCCATCGAAGCGCCTTGGAAGCCCTTCGATTCGAGCGCCGACGCGAGCACGGTCAGAACGGTTTCGAGACGTGCGCCGTGGCCCATTCCCTCCTGTGCGAGGCGCCACCGAACGATCGCCTGCAGCCAGCCCATTGCGAGCCGCAGCGCGTCGGCGGCATCGGCCGCGTCGAGTTCGGCCTGGGGTGCGTACTCGATCGCCACCGCGCCGTGAAGGCTGCCATCGACCAGCAGGGGCTCCGCGAACGCGGGTCCCTCCATCGACAGCAACGCGCGGCCCGAGGGTCGGCCCCGTTGCAGGCCGGTCCCTTTGGTCATGCACTGCTCGGCCAACGGCAGCAGGGCGGCGACATCGTCGCTGCTGCGCCCGGGCGGCCACGTCGCGATCGGGGCGTAGGGGCCCCGGTCGGCCGGCCCGATCAGCACGACGCCGCGTCGGCCCTGATCCGGTTCTTCCCAGAAGGCGTCCAGCCATACGCGAGCGGCCTCGGCCGGCGTTTCGGCCTGGACGAGCGATGCACGCGCGGTCGCATGCGTGGGAACGGCAGGACCCGGAGCGGCCTCGTCGGCGCGCTCCGGGTCCCCGTTCATGGATCCCCGATGCGGGACGTCCATGGAGTGCGGCGCGACCTAGCTCGCCTTGGCCGCGGAATCGCCGAGTGTGCCCCAGCGCTGTTCGTACTGATTGACGACGTTGCTCAGCAGGCCCGCGAGGCGCTTGGCGGCGAACGGCGACAGGATCACGCGCTGCGAGAGGCCGACGGAAAGATCGACGCCCTTGCTCTGCGGCGGGCTCGCGATGCCGAAGAACAGGACGACTTCCTCGCGGGTGCCGACGGCGTTGCAGACGTTCGCATAGCAGCTCTGCATGTTCCTGTCGTCCCAGTTGATCGTCGGTCCATCGCGCTTGATGTCGGCGCTGTCGGGGGTTCTCTTGTCAGCTTCGGCCATGGTGTTGTCCTCTGTAGCGAGTTGGGGGTTGGGATTCCGGGTCCGACCCCGCCGAGGCCAGCGGCGCGAGCGTGGGCACGGTAGGTTCCATACTTTCGTCGTCGAAGCCGCGGCTTCGGGCGAGCCGTCTAGTTGGCCGCCTTGGGTGCCGTCTCGAGCTCGCCCCAGCGCTGTTCGTACTGGGTGACGACGTTGCCAAGGAGGCCTGCCAATCGCTTGGCCGCATGCGGCGACAGGATCACGCGGTTGCTCAGCTTGACCGAGAGGTCCACGCCTTCCGTCTGCGGCGGGTTGCTGATTCCGAAGAACAGGACGACTTCTTCGCGGGTGCCGACGGCATTGCATACGTTGGCGTACGTGCTCTGCATCTGGGTGTCGTCCCAGTTGATCTTCGGGGTCTCGAGGGTCCGAACGTTCTCAGCTTCGGTCTTCTTCGCGGTGGCTTCGGCCATGATGGTCTCCTTTGGTGGGTTGATTTCCTTGTCGACTGCCGCGAGGCCCACTCGGGCTGCGCCGCACGAGGACGAGAAAGTGCTAGTTCGTGTAGTTCTCGATGATCGCGGAGTAGCGAGCCTGGCTGGAATCACGGGCCGGGTTCTGGCCCGGGTGGGGGGTCTGGGAGATCGTCTCGCGCGATAGGTCCTGGACGACTCGCGCCATCCAGTCGCCCGCGAGTCGTTGATCGCTGAAGCTCGCGTGGAGTTTCTCTACTAGCTCTCTGGCCTGGTCCGCACGGTCGGAAGCTGCCAGTTCCGCGAGCCGATTCACATGGTCCCGGCGTTGGCGTGCGCGGTGAGCATGGGTTCGCGCGGCCTCGGTCATCGGTTCGGTCTCGCGAAGAGCCCGAAAACTCGAGCGGATGCGCGCTGCCGCATCTTCGAGAGCGGCAGAGAGTTCCACGCGGCGGATGGACAAGGGCTCGACCGCGGCCCGGATTCGCTCGAGCTCTTCGCCCTCGAGGATCGACCCGGGAATGTCGACGAGGCAGTGCTTCAAAATCGGCTCGAGCAGCTTCTCGACCTGGAGGCGGCGGAGCAGGGACGTGAACTGACTGTGCTGATCCGTGGCCCAACGAACTTCTTCGAGAAACATGCTCAGAAGCAGCGGATACGCAGCTCTTTCGTCGGGAGAAGAGGAGTCCGCCGACGCCACGGTTTCGTCCGCGAGCCGCCGAAGCCAGCTCGCCAGCCCGGCCCAGGTCTCGGCGACCTCGAGCTGCTCGTCCATGGCGCGCGCGTTGTCGACGGAGCCACGCATGAATTCGACGACCGCAGACTCGAGAGGGGAGAGCATCGTCCCGCCGATGTGCGACGAGCCGTAGGCCGGCTGGGTCCACATCTCTCCCTTGCCGTCGAGCAGGAAGTCGGCGCGGAAACCCCATGTCCTCTCGATCAGCACCGCCAGCGCCCGACTGGGTCGGCGGTGCCCGTTCAAGATCGAGAACAAGCTGTGCGAGGTGATGGCCCCGTCTACGGCAGCCGCGAAGCTTTCGCGATTCAAGTTGACCTCCTGGAGGAAGCGGTCGAATCGGCGGGCGACGTCGAGATGGGGCGAGGTGGTCACGGAGAGGTCTGGGCCTCGTGCTGCGAAGGGGGGTGCCAACGGGCAGCATCATGCATCCCGATCTATTCGATGTCAACAACAAAATCACATATTCAATGTATAGTTCGATGGCATTCTCGAAGCGTCTGAGCGGGGATGTGCGCGGGCAGCCTGCCATGTCGGGGCTGGGGCTGGTCGCTCTGTGCGTCGGGGGATTGATCCGAAGGGCATCGCGCGCCGGGCGGCCCGACGCGAACGGGTGACCCAGACACACCTAGGAGTCTGCGCGGCAGAGGGCCATTGAGGGGTGAGTCTCGCTAGAGTGAGCCATGCCGCGAGACTTTCGACGCTACGAGCCGGACCAGTCGCTTCTCCTGCCGCCCTCGCTTCGGGATTGGCTTCCCGAGGATCAT
>JAAETT010000648.1 GCA_024228115.1 bacterium | reverse complement strand
GGTTCCGGCGCTACGCGCCTCCACCGGCCCCAGGGCCGGCGGAAGCGGAGTGTTCGAGTCGTTGATCATCGTGAGTCACCTTGCATCGCCCTACAGTAATTCTGGACGGGTCAAGTGTCTCATCGGCGTTGGCAGAGAGGGGAAGTACCAGAGCCGTTTCAATCGCTTGATCTGAGAACTTCCTTTGACCACCACGCAGCCCGGTTGGCGCTGGTTTCCAGGTGGAAATCGCGTCTTCTGAGATCCAGAGAGTGATATTGCCGCGCTGGACCAGGGCGCGATCGTACTCGGCGCAATTGTTCACTCGATACTTCGTCTTGTACTTAGGATGCACACGCGAATTCATGCTCCGGTCGTGGCCCAAGCCCCTCATGGTCGCCAACTGGCTCACCGTTGGGCTGCGATTGATGCACCAACGCCACGATGAGTCCTTATCGTTCCCGCCGGAAGCGAGAGAGTCCCCATGCGAGGCGAGCGGATTTCAGCTTGCCCCGGCGGTTGCGGAGGCTCCGCGAAGTGATGTCGAAGCGTCCGAGTTGATACGGATCGCTGGAGCGCTGATTGACGCCAAATGTTGTTGTGACGCCTGTCTTGTACCCAGCGGTGGCCACAGCTTTCTGTGTGCGATCATCGTGGTCGCCGTTGGGGTAGCAAAAGTGATCCACTGACTGCCCCAGCCAGGTCTCTAGATCGCTCTTTGATTCGATGAGCTCTTTTTCCAACTCTTTGTCGTCGCACTGAGGCAAGAGCGAGTGCAAGTTGGTGTGGGAGCCGATCTCGTGACCGGCCTTGTGCATCTCAATCACTTCGTCCGGGCGCATGAGGCGCGCCCAGGTGGGGGGCGCCCCGTCTGCGAGCCTTGAGACGATGTCGACCAAGTCCTTGCGAACCTCTGGTTCGAGTTGCTTCACCGCCAGCATGACGGCGGAAACGAATGCCACGTCGCTCTCATGGTCCTCCCGCCGCACTCCCGATCGCTCTGAGAGCGTTTCGAGGGCTTCGCCCTCTTGTCGGAGCGCTGCGAGCGCTGAGAACCCGAGGCGATCGTGCCAGAGCGGCTCCTGGGCGTCGGTCATTCTCGGAACGATGTAGAAGGTTGCCCGGAGCTCATGCTTTTCGAGCACAGGGCATGCGTTCTCCAGGTTGTCGAGTTGGCCGTCGTCGAATGTGATGGCAGCGAGGGGCTTGTCCCTCTTTTCACCAGACTGGAGCCTTTCGAAGGCCTCTCCCATTGGATGACAGGAGTAGTGCTTCTTGAGGTACGCCAGGCAGAAGTCGAGTTCTTCAGGAGTCACGGCCAGTCCGGGTACCGGATATTCATTGCGCTCGGCTTCTGAGAGAATGCGATGAAACGTCACAATGGTCAGCCCGTCGACGTTCTGTCGAGGCGCACTGAGACCGGTCCGCAGTGCGAGTTCGCAGACGGCATCTCGAGCGATGGCAACAACTTGTAGTTTCGTGATCATGCTTCTCTTTGCCCGAAGGGCAGGGCAGGCGCCCACAAAGCCGCGCGGAACCTAGCCCTGATCCGAGATTCTTGAGGGCTTTCGTCGATTCAAATTGAAAGTGGCCCCGTCGGTGTGCTTGATGGAGTTACCAGACCTCATCGAGCCCCCGAGGAGCCACAATCATGAGGCTAAGTAGAAGCCGAATTCGGGCCCGCG
>JAAETT010000647.1 GCA_024228115.1 bacterium | reverse complement strand
GGCCCCAGTGGAAAGCGCCAGGCGCTTTCCACTGGGGCCCCGGGACTCGGCAGCGGAGAAGCCGGAATCAGAAGAGAAAGCGGACATTTCTACTTTGGAGAAAACCGGACATTTGTACTTTGGGCCGACATCTTCTCTCGACTACGGTTTCGTAACTCAGGTGGTGAAGGCGTGGGGCCGATGGGCCCCATGTGAAACTGGACGGTGAAGCCTTTGCGCGGCGTCTGCTCGGCTCGTGGCGGAGCGGCCTGGTCGCGGTGGACGAGCAGGGCCGCCTCCAGATCGTGAGCTCCGAAGCTCTACGGATCCTGGGGCAACCCGGATCGGTCGAAAGCTGGGCCGGGCGCGCAACAGAAGAACTGCTGGCTCATGAGGCGGAGCTGCACGGGCTGGTCCGCGAAGCGCTTGCGGGAAGGGATCATCCTTCGCGGGCCGAACTCGTTCTCGCAAGCAGCGGCCGCACGATCGGATTCACCCTGCTCGTCGTGGTCGGGGGCGGCGCCGCGCTGCTCTTCAAGGATCTCACAGCCTTCGAACGCGCGAGCGAGCAGGAACGTCTGAAGGAGCGGCTTGCCGCCCTTGGCCAGATGGCCGCGGGCCTGGCCCACGAGATCCGTAATCCGTTGGCCGCCATGGAGGTGCTGGCCGGGCTACTGAAGCGACGGTTCGACGCTCCTGAACAACTCGAGCTCCTGCAGGATCTCGTCGAGGAGCAGCATCGGATCGGAGCCGCGGTAGACGCTTGTCTCGCCTTCGTCCGGCCGGAACCGCCGGAACGCAGGCCGATCGATCTTTCCAGCGTGGTCCGGGAGGCCGCGGCGCGGGCTGCCGAGCGAGCAGGTTTCGCGGGCCAGCTCGACCTTCCCGAGCGCGAGGGCCCAAGCGTTGAACTCGATGCCGCACAGATCTCCAGGGCGATCGTCGACCTGACGGTGAACGCGATCCAGGCCATGGAAGAAGCAGGCACACCGGCGCCTCGGCTTTCGGTTGGCATCGAGACGTCGGCCGATGGCATTCTGCTCAGCGTCGCGGACAACGGCCCCGGCATTCCCGCCGAGCTCCAAGAGCGGATCTTCTCGCCCTTCTTCACGACCCGCGCGAAAGGCTCCGGCGTAGGGCTGGCGCTCGTCCAGAAGACCATCGCGAGCCATGGTGGCTCCGTTCAACTCGAGAGCGACCCGGAAAGCGGAACGGAATTCCGGCTCCACCTGCCCGAGGCAACGTCTTGACGCGGGCTGACCCCAGACTGCTGCTGGTCGAGGACAACGCTGGGCTGCGGCGGGGCATTGCGCGGGCCCTGGTCGATCGGTTTGCCGTATTGGACGAGGCGGCAGATGCCGACGCTGCCCTGGAACGATTGTCCGATCCCGGGGTCGAACCCTATGACATGGTCGTGACCGATCTCCGAATGCCCGGTGCCGAGGGTGCCGGTGGGATGGCCGTCCTGCGCGCTGCTCGAGCACGCGACGAGCATACGGCCGTGCTGCTGATGACCGCCTATGGAACCGTCGAGGATGCCGTCGAGGCCATGCGCCTCGGCGCCCACGATTTCATCCAGAAGCCCTTCGAGCTTTCGGAGCTCGAAGCTCGGGTCGAGCGCGCCCTCGGCCACGCCAGGCTTGCCAGCGAACTGACGAGTCTGCGCGAGGAACGGGACGAGCGCATGGCCCGCGAACGCATCGTGGGCACGAGTGCGGCATTGCGAAAGGCAGTGGCCCTGGCCGAACGCGTGGCGGTTTCCAAGTCGACGGTGCTCGTCACGGGAGAAACCGGTACCGGCAAAGAGCTCATCGCCGGACTCGTCCACTCCGCATCCGAGCGTTCCGAGGGGCCCTTCATCAAGGTGAACTGCGCCGCCCTGCCGGAGACCCTGCTCGAATCAGAACTCTTCGGTCACGAGCGCGGGGCCTTCACTTCCGCGGATCGGCTGCGCATCGGTCGCTTCGAGCAGGCCGATGGCGGCACGCTCTTCCTGGACGAAATCGGTGATCTCTCACTCGTGACCCAGGCCAAGTTGTTGCGTGTGCTGCAGGATCAGGAGTTCCAACGACTCGGTGGCAGTCAGGTCTTGCGCACGGATGTCCGCATCGTGGCCGCGACGAATCGGGAGCTGCCTTCCGCGATCGAGGCCGGGACGTTCCGCGAAGATCTGTTCTTCCGGTTGAACGTGATTGGCATCGACCTGCCTCCCTTGCGCGAGCGGCCGGAGGATGTCGAAGCCCTGGCGAACCACTTCCTCCGGGAGCTCGCGGCCGACGTGGGGAAGACGCTGGTCGGCTTTGCTGCGGATGCCATGGCGCATCTCAAGAGCCATCCGTGGCCCGGCAACATCCGTGAGCTCCGCAACGTGATCGAGCGGGCCGTGCTGATGAGCGATGGGCCGCGGGTCGAGGCGTCGGAAATCGGCCTCGTCCGCCTTCTCGGAAGCAGCAAGGGCTGGCGGCCTGCGCTCCCCCAGACGGGCCTCTCGCTGGCCGAAATCGAACGCGCCGTCGTCCTCGAAGCCCTCGAGCGCAGCGGTTTCATCCAGAAGGAGGCGGCGGGCTTTCTGGGTATCAGCCGCCGCAAGCTCAACTACATGATCGGGCGCATGGGGATCACCCACGATTCGTGGCGGGTCCACCGTGAGGTCGACTAGGCTCCCTGCCTCGCCGGCCTCCGCACGTCGCGGGGATCGGGCTTTCGTGGGGACCGCAAGGCCATCCGCCGATCTTGGGAACAGGGAGACGATTCGACATGTGGGTTCAACGATGGGCAGCCAGGGTCCTTCCGATTGTCGTCCTGGCCATGCTTGCCTGTTCCAGTCCAGAGGCCCAGTTCGCGGAGCATGATGAGGCGGGCCAGGGCTATCTCGAGGAAGAAGCGTGGGCCGAGGCGGAGATCGAGTTCCGCAACATGCTCCAGATCGATCCCAATTCTGCGGCAGCCCATTGGGGCCTGGCCCAGGCCATGCTCGGAAAGGAAGATCCGCGCCGCGCCTATTGGGAGTTGCAGGAAACCGTGCGCCTGGATCCGGGCAACATCGATGCGCGGCTTCGCTACGGCCAGTTCCTGCTCTACGGCAAGGAGGATGATCTCGAGCAGGCAGTCCAGAACGCGGACGAGATCCTCGCTCTCGACGCGACCCAGTGGCAGGCCCACGTGCTTCGCGCTCGCGCACTTGGCGCGCTTCGCAAGCCCGCCGAAGCGGGAGAAGCATTGCGCACGGCGGCAGAGGTCGCGCCAGACGAAGCCGGCCCGGTCCTGCTCTATGCAAACTATCTCCGAAGTCAGGATCAGAACGAAGAAGCGGAGGTGCTCTTCCGAAAGGTGACGGAGATCGAGCCCGGCTTCGCATCCCATGCGGCGCTGGCGGGTTTCCTCGCGTCCCAATCTCGCGACGAAGAGGCCGAGGAGAACTTCCACACGGCTCTGGAGTTGGCGGAACCCGAACGCCGCATCGCCGCCTACACCATGCTGGCGAACTTCTTGATGTCCAAGGAGCGCATCGAGGATGCGGAAGCCGTTCTGCGTCAGGGCATCGACAAGGAATCCGACAACGTCGATTTGATCTACACGCTGGCACGCTTCTACCACGTGCAGGGTCGCCGCGAGCAGGCGGACGCGATGATCCAGGAGGCCACCCAGGCCGATCCTACGGATCCGAAGCCCTTCCTCCTCCTGTCCACCTATCGCGGGCAGAACGGGGACCTGGAAGGAGCCCTGGAAGCCGCGGAGCAGGCCCTCGAGGCGGAGCCTCGAAACGAGCTGGCCCGGTTGCGCCGAGCCGAAGTGCTGGTCGACCTGGGTTTCAGGAGCGGGGACAAGGCCCAGCTTGCCCAGGGCCGCGCCGTCGTCGATGCCGTGCTCGCGAAAGACGAGAGCTCGCCCCAGGCCCTGTTCGTGAAGACGAAGATCGATCTCGCGGAAGGGAAGTACGAAGAGGGCGCTGCCTCGATGCGTCGCGCGCTCGACGCCCGTCCGGATTGGCCCCAGGGCCAGTACCTCCTGGGCTCGGCCCTTTTCCTTTCCGGCGATCGGGCCGGAGCGCGCCCAGCCGTGGCGCGAGCCATCGAGCTCGATCCGAACCTGGTCGATGCCCAGAAGCTGATGACCCGCATTCACGCAGCGCTCGGTGATCACAACCTGGCCGTCGAGATGGGTCGGCGGGTGTTGGACGCCGACGGCGATGATGCCAAGATGCGCATCCTGGTCGCACAAAGCCTCGTGCGAAAGGGCGATCCGACGGCTGCCTTGCGAGAGCTCGAGGGGATCGATCCGGCGGAGCGTGGTGCGGAAGGCGAGTACGCCCTTGGCCGGATTCACGTCCTCCTCGGCAACCGAGAGGCGGCGCGTGTCGATTTCCTGAAGGCCCAGGAGCTGAGCCCGAACCGCTACGAGATCCTGCGTGCCCTTCTCGATCTCGAACTTCGCGAGGGCGACATCCAGGGCTCGGTCGAGCGGGTCGGTGCCGCTGTGGAGGCGGAGCCGGAGAACGCGAAGCTGCGTCAGCTTGCGGGGTGGGTTGCCACGTACTCCAACCGGGTAGGCGATGCAGACGCTGCCTTTCGAAAGGCCATCGAACTCGATCCGAACGATCTCGGTGGATACGAGAGCCTTGCCCGCTTCCTCGCCATGACCGGTCAATCGGACGAGGTGCTGAAGACCTATGAGGCGGCGCTCGAGGCCAACCCGAGTTTCGGGCCCCTGCATCTGGTCGTGGGCACGCTCTACGAGATGAAGAAGGATACGGCGAAGGCGATCGAGCGGTATGAGGAGGCCATTCGGTTGGCGCCAGAGCTGGCGGTCGCCAAGAACAACCTGGCCTATCTGCTCGCCGACCAGGACGGCAATCTGGATCGGGCCTTGGATCTGGCCCAGGAGGCCAAGGGGCTTCTCCCGGACAATCCGAATGCCGCGGACACCCTGGGTTGGGTGCTCTACAAGAAGAACGTCCCCTCGGCCGCCATCGACTACTTGAAGGAAGCCGTTGGTGGGATGCAGCCCGACAACCGGCAGATTTCCCTGGTTCGTCATCACCTGGCCCTGGCGTACGAGGCGAACAAGAACTTCGATGAGGCGCGGCAAGCCTGGAGCCAGGCGCTGGACGAGATCGAGGAGTACTACAGCGGGCAGGGCGACGAGGAGAGCCGGCCGCAGCCGGCCTGGACAGCCGAGATTCGCGCTGGCCTGGAACGCGTCGGCTCGTAGCGGCGGCCTCCGCGCCCCATCGCCTTCTTCTGACCTGTGGGGTCAAGACCACCGGCCGACTCGCCGATGGAAGACCCCAACGTCCTCCGAGCCCTAGTGCGCTCGAGAGGAAGGCCGGAGGGAAGCATGAGGTTGTCGAAGCTCGTCCCGTTCTTGTTCGTTGGGTTGGCGGCGTCGCCGCTCCTGGCGGAAGACGTGCCCACGCCCGTGGCCGAGGCCACGGAGGCTGTTGCGGAGGTGACCGAGGTCACATCCGAGCCCAGCGCTCAGCCTGAAGCCGCGAATCCGGCGGCTCAGCCTGAGGCTGAGAGTCCGGTGGCAGCGTCCTCGGAATCGGCGGAAGCCGAGTCCACGCCCACGGCGCTCGGGCCGGTTGGCGAAGACGGGCAGGGTCGCATGGGTCGCCTGCACACGGTTCAACAGGGCGACACCTTGTGGGATATCTCAGATGCCTACCTGGGCACGCCCTGGGTCTGGCCGTCCATCTGGAAGGATAACGGCGAGATCAAGAATCCTCATCGGATCTACCCGGGCGATCACCTCTGGATCACGCCCCACGAGATCCGCAGGGTTTCCGACGCCGAGGCCGCCGAGCTCCTGGCTGGCAGTGGCATGCCCGCCGCCCTCGAGGACGGCACGGCAGGCCTCGATACTCCGCCGACTTACCGCTACACGGAGATCCAGTCGACGGGTTTCGTCACCCTGCAACAGCATCAACGTGCTGCTTCGATCGTCGATACGCCGGTCGAGCGGACATGGCTAGGCGACCACGACAAGGTCGTCATCGGCATGGGTGCCGGCGAGACCCAGGTGGGCGAGCAGTTCGACATCTTTCGGACCGCTGGCCAGGTCACCTCGCCCGAGAACGGCATCCTGGCGGGTTTCCACACCGAATTCCTGGGATGGCTCGAGGTGACGGAAGTCCACCCCGAGAGCTCCTGGGCGATGATCCGCATGTCGCGTTCGGAGGTCCGCCTCGGGGATGAGCTGCTTCCGCGCCGTGCGCGCACGGCCGATGTCGAGGTTGGCCCGATGCCCCAGGTCGAGGGTCAGGTGATGCATACACCGAGCCGGCGTCTGGAATTGGGAACCACGGACGTGGTCTATCTGAACCGGGGGACGCAGCACGGACTCTCGGTTGGAAGCCCGCTCGAGATCTATCGGCCGCTGCGCGAGGGGACCGACACCGTGAAGCGGGAGCGCCTGGCACTGCCCGATCACGTGATCGCCAAGCTTCTCGTGGTCGACGTCCAGGATGAATCCTCGGTGGCCGTGGTCACTCATACCCTGACCGAGCTGGCGCGAGGCGACTACTTCCGTGGCTCCGTGGATGTGAGCCCCTGAGCGAGAGCGGGGACGTTCTTTCCGCTGGCTTTCGCTAGGCTGAACATGCCCGGTCCCGGGAGTTCCGCCTGTGGACCGTTCCGTCTCCTCGCCCGGGGTACTCGACCCGGCTGATTCCAGTCCCGAGGCTCGCGAGCAGGTAAGGCTCTGGCTCTCGCTCCAGGCTCGGTTTGCCTGGTCGCCAGAGGTTGCCGCCGCGGCCTTCTCGCAGGGAGCGTCACCCGAGGCGCTGCTTTCGCGTACGCCCGATGCCCGCCTGTGGACGATTCCCGAGACCGAGGCTGCCAGCTCGGCTCTGGCGCGGGCGGGTGCGCTCCTGCTTCCGTGGTCATCGCCCGCCTACCCAACGCGCCTGCGTCGTCTGGTGGATGCACCACCGGTCCTTGCGGTCCGCGGGCTGCCTTCGCTGCTTTCGGCGCGCTGCGTGGCGTTGGTCGGGGCACGCGCGGCCACCGCACCCGGGCGTGAGATCGCAGGTCGGCTGGCGGGCCGTCTGTCCGAGGCGGGTCTGGTGATCGTCTCTGGGCTCGCCCGAGGGATCGACCGTGCCGCACACGAAGGCGCACTGGGAGCGGGCGGGTACACCGTCGCGCTACAGGCCTGTGGCCCAGAGCAGGTCTACCCGGCGAGCCACCGGGCCCTGGCAGCCCGCATCACCGGGACCGGAGCCGTGGTGAGCGAACTGCCGCTCGGCACGCCTCCGCGTGCGCCACATTTCCCGCTTCGCAACCGCTTGATCAGCGCGCTTTCCGAAGCGGTGATCGTCGTCGAGGCACGGGTCCGCTCTGGCTCGCTCCTCACTGCCCGGCACGCCGCCGACCAGGGTGTCGATGTCTTCGCCGTGCCGGGTCCCATCGATGCCCCGACGAGTCGTGGCCCGCATCAGCTGATCCGCGAAGGCGCTGGCCTGGTCGAAGGCGCGGCGGATGTGCTCGTTGCCCTTGGGCTGCCCGCTGCTGCGCGGAGTGAAGCGTCGCGGCCGCGCGTGGCCCACACCGGCCCCGAGCGGCAGATCCTCGCCATTCTGGCCAGGCGCCCCAGCAGCCGGGAGGAACTTGCTCGCGCCCTGCGTCAGGGGCTACCGGAGCTCGCGGGTCCTCTCCTGGAACTCGAACTCTCGGGCCGCGTAGCCCGTGATCGGGATGGGCGCTGGCGCGTGCTGGGCCCGCATCCCTGAAGCCCTCGCGCCGGGTCCCGCCCCGACGGCTACATTCCCGCGTCTTCCTCAGGAGGGGTCGATTCTTGGACGTCGTGGTGGTAGGTGCCGGCCTGGCCGGCTCGGAGGCCGCTTGGCAGCTCGCCGAGCGGGGCCTCTGCGTCCGGCTCTACGAGATGAAGCCTGTGCGCTTTTCGCCCGCCCACGATCGTCCCGAGTTCGCGGAGCTGGTGTGCAGCAATTCCTTTCGCGCCAGTGGCACCTCGAACGCGGTGGGTCTCCTGAAGGAGGAGATGCGGCGCCTGGGTTCCCTGGTCATGCGCACGGCCGATGAGACCGCCGTCCCCGCTGGCCGCGCGCTGGCCGTGGATCGCGGCACGTTTTCGAAGCGCATCACGGAACAGGTCGAGGCCCATCCCGGAATCGAAGTCCGCCGGGAAGAGGTGACCTCCTTGCCGGAGGCTCCGCTTTCGATACTGGCGACAGGCCCGCTCACCTCGGCACCGCTCGCCGGCGAGTTACAAGCGTTGGTCGGGGAGGAATCCCTGTATTTCTACGATGCGATCTCGCCGATCGTGTACGCCGATTCGATCGATGCAGAGGTGGCCTTTCGAGCGTCCCGGTGGGAGGACGGCGAAGGCGACTACCTGAATCTGCCCCTTTCGGAGGAGGCCTATCGTGCCTTCGTCGAAGCCCTGAAGGGGGCAGAAACCGTTCCCCTGCATCGCTTCGAGGCGGGGCTCTACTTCGAGGGATGCCTGCCCATCGAAGAAATGGCACGCCGCGGCGCAGACACACTTGCCTACGGGCCGATGAAGCCCGTCGGGTTGGTCGACCCTCGCACGGGCCGGCGTCCGTTTGCCGTGGTGCAGCTTCGCCACGAGGACAAAGGCGGCACGCTCTACAACCTGGTCGGCTTCCAGACCAAGCTTCGTATCGGTGAGCAGAAGCGCATCCTGCGCAGCCTTCCGGCGATGTCCGAGGCGGTGTTCGCGCGTTTCGGCTCCGTGCACCGCAACACCTATCTGAATGCGCCGCAGCAGCTCACCCCGAATCTCGAGCTTCGGAAACGCCCGGGTCTGTTCGTGGCCGGGCAGATGGCCGGCGTCGAAGGTTATGTGGAATCTGCCGCCCTGGGTTTCCTGGCCGGCGTCTTCGCCGCGCATGCGGCCCTCGGCGAGCCCGCTCCGGAGCCGGCTCCGGAAACGGCCCACGGCGCGCTACTGGGCCATCTGCGCAACGAGGCTCGCGATTTCCAGCCGATGAACGTCAATTTCGGCTTGTTCCCGCGGCTCCAGGGGACCGGGCGATTGAAGAAGCGCGAGAAGCATGAGCGGTTGGCCGCACGGGCGCTGGAAGCCCTGGAGGGGTACCGCGCGGCAATCGCGCCGGCGGGCGCGAGCCCGTCGATTGCCGGGAGTGAAGTCGCTTGAGCTGGGAGCCCGCCATCGAGGCATTCGGGAGGCATCTCCGCGGAGAGCGTGGACTCTCGGAGCATACGGTTCGCGCGTATCTCTCGGATGTCCGGCAGCTGGCAGACGCGCTTGGACCGCGCAGTCGCCCAGAACGGACGCGGCCCGACGACGTGCGGGCCTTTCTCGCGGAACGCCACGCGAACCTTGCGCCGACCACGCTCGGCCGGAAGCTCGCCTCGCTGCGCTGCTTCTTTCGCTACCTGGTGCGCGAGGGCGAGCGCGCAGCGGATCCGAGCCTGGGAATTCCTACGCCCAGAGCGCCGAAACGCCTGCCTTCGCCCATCCCGGTCGATGATTGTCAGCACCTGATGGAAGGCGCCCCGGAAGACGAGGGGCCGGCAGGGCCTCGGGATCGAGCGATGGCGGAGTTGCTCTACGGCGCCGGACTTCGAGTCGGAGAACTCGTGGCCCTCGACGTGCGAGACGTGGATCTTCACCGGGGTGACGTGCGGGTCTGGGGCAAGGGCGGCAAGGAGCGCGTCGTTCCGCTGCCCGCTGTGGCTCGTGAGGCCTTGCGCGCCTGGCTGCATCCCCGACGCGGAAGAGGCGTCTTGTCAGAGCCTCTCTTTGCCTCCCTCCGCGTGCGCAAAGGGGAATCGCCTCGGCGTCTGGGCGCGCGCGACGTGCGGCGACGTCTGGCGCGACGCGCGCGGGCGGCGAGCCTCGGCGGACGCGTGCATCCCCATCGCCTGCGTCATAGCTATGCGACCCATCTGCTCGATATGGGTACCGACCTGCGTGCAATCCAGGAGCTGCTGGGCCATGCCAGCCTCTCCACGACCCAGAAATACACGGCGGTCTCCGCGGAGCACCTGATGCGGGTCTACGACGAGGCGCATCCCCGAGCCAAAGCGCGGCGTGGCCGCGGGAGTGAAACACGATGAGGCAAGAGCTGAAGGCCACCACGGTGATCGGAGTCGTCAAGGACGGCCAGATTGCACTGGCCTCCGACGGCCAGGTGACGGTTGGCGACACGATCATGAAACACGGCGCCCAGAAGGTGCGCGAGGCGGCGGAAGGCCGAGCGGTCTTCGGCTTCGCCGGCGGCGTGGCCGATGCACTGGCGCTCACCGAACGGCTCGAGGCCAAGCTCGAGGCCCATCCCGGCAATGTCCGGCGCGCCGCCGTCGAGCTGGCGCGAGATTGGCGAACCGACCGCATGCTGCGGCGTCTCGAAGCGATGCTGCTGGTGGGCGATGCCAGTAGCGTGCTCGTCGTTTCCGGAAACGGCGAGGTGATCGAACCCGACGACGGAATTGCTGCGATCGGTTCCGGCGGTGCCTACGCTCTGGCCGCGGCTCGGGCCCTGGCGGATCGTCCCGACGTGGATGCACCGACCATCGCAAGGCGCGCCCTCGAGATCGCGGCGCAGATCTGCATCTACACGAACGATCAGATCAGCATCGTGACACTCTCGTGATCCAACTTCACCCTCCTACCGTCCGGAACCTGCCATGACCAAGGCGCAAGCCTATACGCCGAGAGAAATCGTCTCCGAACTCGATCGCTACATCGTCGGCCAACACGATGCCAAGCGCGCGGTGGCCATCGCCCTGCGCAACCGCTGGCGGCGCCAGCAGGTTCCGGAAGAGCTGCGCGAGGAGATTGCGCCGAAGAACATCATCATGATCGGTTCCACCGGCGTCGGGAAGACGGAGATCGCACGGCGGCTGGCCAAGCTGGCCCAGGCACCCTTCATCAAGGTCGAGGCGTCGAAGTTCACCGAGGTGGGCTACGTCGGGCGGGATGTCGAATCGATCGTCCGTGATCTCGCCGATCTGGCCGTCCAACTGGTGACGGAAGAGCAGAAGCGCACGGTCACGGTCAAGGCTGAGAAGCGTGCAGAGGAGCGGGTGCTCGATGCCTTGCTCCCGCCCCCCAACCCCGCTCCGGGAATGCCCCAGGCTCCCGGGGCATTCCCGATGCCTTCCGCTGGCTCGGGGCCGACGGTCTTTCAGATGCCGGCGCCCGGTGCGGTACAGGATGTCCAGCCGGAGCCTCCGCCCGAGGCTGGCGAGACACGTGAGAAGCTTCGAAGCTGGCTCCGGGAGGGAAAGCTCGACGATCGGGAGATCGACGTGGAGGTCGCCGACGGTGGCGGGGCTCCCTCCCTTTCCGTCTTCACACCCCAGGGCGTCGAGGAGATGGGGGTGCAGTTCAAGGACATGCTAGGTGGCATGTTCGGCGGCAAGACGAAAACCAGGCGCCTCAAGGTCCCTGCCGCACTCGAGGTCTTCTCCGCCGAGGAAGCCGGGAAGCTGGTCGACATGGATCAGGTGCGGGAGTTGGCCGTCGAGAGGGTGGAGCAGGCCGGCATCGTCTTCATCGACGAAATCGACAAGGTGGCATCGGGCGGGGAGGGCGCGCGGGCCGGCGGTGCGGATGTCTCCCGCGAGGGCGTGCAGCGCGATCTCCTGCCCATCGTCGAGGGCTCGACCGTCCAGACGAAGCATGGCCCGGTGCGCACGGATCACGTGCTGTTCGTGGCGGCCGGCGCCTTTCATGTGGCCAAGCCGTCGGATCTGATTCCAGAGCTTCAAGGTCGCTTCCCGATTCGCGTGGAACTCGAGAGCCTCAGCCAGGCCGATTTCGTGCGAATCCTGACCGAGCCGCAGAACTCGCTCGTGCGCCAATACACGGCGCTCCTCGAGACCGAAGGCGTCGCCCTCGAGTTCTGCGAGGACGGGGTCGAAGCCCTGGCGGAGATCGCGGCGACGGTGAACGAGCGCACGGACGATATCGGCGCCCGCCGCCTGCATACGTTGCTCGAGCGTGTTCTCGACGAGGTCTCCTTCGACGCGCCGGACCGGGGTGGTAGCGAGGTCCGGGTCGATCGCCGCTTCGTCGAGGAGCGCCTTTCGGGCCTGGTGCAGGATGAGGATCTGTCTCGATTCATTCTCTGATTTGCGGGCCGAAGATGCGAGCCGCGATATCCTCTCTCCCGGGGGGTGACCTGTGAGCCAGGCCCGTGTTTTGGTGGTGGACGACGAGCGGTTCTTCCGCGAAGCGATTCGCGATGCGCTCGAGCCGGAAGGATTCGATGTCGTCCTGGTCGGAGACGGCAGCTCCGCCCTGGAGGAAGCCACGGACACGACGCTCGGCGTCGCGATCCTCGACCTCCAGCTTCCGGATCTCCACGGGCTGGAGGTCTTTCGTCGGCTCCGCGAGAGTCGCCCGGACCTGCGGGTGATCATCCTTTCCGCCCATACCGACCAGGAGTACGTGCTCGAGGCGCTTCGCCTGGGCGCATGCGACTACCTGGCCAAACCCCTGCACGCCGAAGAGCTGCGGCTTGCCGTCGGTCGCGCGATCGAGACCTTCGATCTCGCTTCCTCCCGGGAGCGCTTGCGCGGCCGGATCGAGCGCCTCGATGAAGCGCTTGCCGGGCTCTCGGAAGCCCATTCCGAGGAAGTTCCGACCCGGATCGTGGAGGCGACTGCTGTGCTGGTGGGCGCCGCCCGCGCATCCTTGCTCGAGGTCGATGCCTCTGGCTCAGAGATGCGGGTTGTCGCCGCGGTTGGAGGCAAGCAGGACGCCGCCGAGATGGAGCCGATTGCTTTCGGTGAGGGCGTGGCGGGGTTGCTCGCCGAACGCGGAGAATCCGTCTGTGTCTCCGAGATCTCCGCCGACCTGCGATTCGGTGAGATGGTCCAGCCCGAACGCTACGCGACGGGAGCCTTCGCCATCACGCCTGTTCGCAGCCGCTCTCGAAGCGGCGATCATCCGCTCGGGCTCTTGTGCGTGGCGGATCCCACCGAGGCATCCGCCTTCGATCCGGATGACGTCATCTTGCTCGGCATTCTGGCAGGCCAGCTAGGCGTGCGCCTCGACGCCTTGGCTGCAAGCGAGAGCGAACCGCTGCGGGCGGACGGACCGATGGGCGAGGCGGATGAGAGGTTGCCCGAGCTGGCAAGGCGGATCTGCGAAGCGTTGACGGCCGAGGTCGAACCCACGCGCATCCTGGAGGCCGTCCTGCGCCCGGTGGGTGAGGTATTGGGTGCAGCGCCCGTTTCCCTGTTCCTGACCACGCCCGATGGCAGTGCCCTCCGGCGAGAAGCCCAGTGGGACGGCGGCCGGGCATCGGATCGGACACAGCTCGAGGGGGCCCTGGGCCTCACTGGCAGTGTGCTGGATGGGGCTCGGTTGGTGGCCGCTCCGGATCCCGCCGCCGACCCGCGTTTCGAGGCGGGTGTCGATACGCCGGAAGACGGGTGTGCCAGGCCGCTTCTGTGTGGCCCGTTGCGCTTTCGCGACAAGACGCTTGGCGTGTTCCGGGTCTTCCCCGAACGGGCCGAGGATGCCTCGGCCCAGGTCGGCGAGATGCTGGTGGCCTGCCTCTCGGCGGCCATTCGCAATGTCCTCCTGTACCGTTCGCTGCTCGAAACGATCGAGGAGGTCGCCCTCGCACGCTGCGAGGGGCAGACCAGTAGCTCGAGGAGTTCCTGACGTGGTCCAGGCCCTGATCGACAAGGCTGCGGTGCTGATCGAAGCGCTGCCCTACATCCGGCGCTTTCGGGACAAGACCGTCGTCATCAAGTACGGCGGCGCGGCCATGACCGATGACGAGCTCCGGGCATCGTTCGCGGTCGACGTCGTGCTGCTCAAATACATTGGCGTGCAACCCGTTCTCGTGCACGGTGGTGGCCCCCAGATCGGTGCCACCCTCGAACGACTCGATATTCCCACACGCTTCGAGCACGGTCTGCGGGTGACGGACGACGCGACCATGGAAGTGGTGGAGATGGTGCTAGGCGGGCGTGTCAACCGGGAGATCGTCGCCCTGGTCGGCAGGGGAGGCGGGAAGGCCGTCGGCTTGACTGGCAGCGATGCCGGCTTGCTTCGGGTTCGCCGAAAGCGGCAGGATGGCGTCGATCTTGGCCGGGTCGGCGAGGTCGTTGCGGTCGATCCGGATCCGATTCGCGCCGTCGCCGAGGCTGGTTACGTACCCGTGATCGCTCCGATCGGCGCCGACGACGAGGGGCTCACCTACAACGTCAACGCCGATGAGGCGGCTGGGGCCATCGCCGAGGCCCTGCATGCCGAGAAGCTGATCCTGCTGACCGATGTCGAGGGTGTGATGGATGCCCAGGGCCAGCTGATCCACCAACTCGCCGAGGACGAGGTCGAGAAGCTCACCAGCGAGGGCACGATCCAGGGCGGAATGATCCCGAAGGTCGAATGCTGCCTCCGTGCCCTGCGGGGAGGAGTGGGGCGATCTCACATCATCGATGGCCGGGTCCTTCACGCGATCCTGCTCGAGGTCTTCACGGACGGGGGCGTGGGTACCCTCTTGACCCGGTAGCCGCGCTGAGCCGGGTGCAGGCCTGAAGGCCGCTAGAGACGCTCTGGAGCCCCTTCCGCTGGCGTAGGAAGCCCCCCAAGCCCGGCGTAATCGCTCGGGTTGTCGAGGAAGCCCTCAGCTTCCCCAGCTGCCCCGCCGATGGAACGGGTGGCTGTCACCCTGGGGGCGGCTTCGCCCAGCGTGCTTTCGCTGCGGCAAATAGGGAATGGGGGAAGCATTTGCCGTCGGGTGGCGTGCAGGCACCGCGTCGCGAGCTCATGAAGACCAGCGTGGTCGATCTCGAGGTCGATCCGGGCCTGGATCTCGATTCGAAGATCCAGGAGGAGCTGATCGAGTTTGCGAACGGGCTCGATCGACCGTATCACGAGCTGCTAGGCGTAGCGGCCGATGCGGATGTCCGCGCCATCAAGAAGGCGTACTTCCAGAAGGCGAAGCGTTTCCACCCGGACCGGTACTTCCGCAAGAACGTGGGCGAGTTCGTCCCGGTGGTCGAGACGTGTTTCAAGAAGCTGCTCGAGGCCTACGAGCTGCTTTCCGATCCGGCGACCCGGGAAGAGGTGCAGCGCGGAGAGAAGGCACGCGCAGCGAGGGCCGCCAGCGGGGCCGTCGCGGAGGAGGCCGAGGCCCCGAGCGATGCACCCGCGAAGCCGCGAATGTCCGGCGCCGAAGCTGCACGGCGCCTTCGTCGGCGCATGGGCGGGCTGCAGGGCCATCACAAGGCGAAGCAGGAGCGCAAGCGGAAAGCCAAGACCTTCTTCGAATCCGGAATGGCCGCGTTCCGTTCGGATCGCTGGTTGGAGGCCGCTGGCTCCGTGCGGCTCGCGATGGCATTCGATCCGGCCAATGAAGTCTATCGCGAGGAATTCGTGAAGGTGCAGCGCAAGGCCCACGAAGAACGGGCTAAGCAGCTGATGCGAACCGGCGAGGCTGCCCTCGATCTGCGCAACTATCAAGAGGGCTTCGATGCGCTGGAAGAGGCTTTCTACTACCGCCCTTTCGACGCCGAGCTCGCCATCCGCGGCGCGAGGATCGCCTGGCAAGCAATCGGCGATCTACGCAAAGCCAAGGACCTGGCCAGCTCGGCCTGCGAACTCGAGCCCGAACAAGCGGAGTACCACCGCGTGCTCGGCCAGATCTACAAGGCAGCCGACCTGACGGCCAACGCCAAGCGTGAGCTCGAGACGGCCATCCGTCTCGACCCCAAGGACAAGGAAGCGAAGACCGAGCTGCGAGGGCTGTAAGCCTCGCAACTCTGTTTGGAGGGAACCATGGGACATGTCATCGGAATCGATCTGGGAACGACGAACTCCTGCGTTGCAGTGCTGGAGAACGGACAACCCAGTGTGATCCCCAATGTCGGCGGCTACAAGACGACGCCGTCGATGTTCGCCATCACCCAGGACGGCAAACGCCTTGTGGGCCACCTGGCCAAGCGACAGGCGATCACCAATGCCCAGAGCACGGTCTACGCCTCGAAGCGCTTGATCGGGCGCCGCTTCGATTCCGACGAAGTGCAGCGCGCAATCGATGTGACGCCTTTCTCGATTGTGGAAGGCCCCAACGAGGACGTGCGCATCGAAGTCACGGGAAAGACGTTCACCTGCCCGGAACTCTCGGCGTTCATCCTGCGGGAGATGAAGCGTGTTGCAGAGGAGTACCTGGGCGAGCCCGTCCAGGAGGCGGTGGTCACGGTTCCTGCCCACTTCAATGACGCCCAGCGCCAGTGCACGAAGGATGCCGGCAAGATCGCCGGCCTCGACGTGTTGCGAATCCTGAATGAGCCGACCGCCGCCGCGCTGGCCTACGGCTTCAACCGCAACGAAGAGGAAAAGGTTGCCATCTACGATCTGGGTGGCGGCACGTTCGACATCTCGATCCTCGAGATGAGTGACGGCGTGGTCGAGGTGATCGCTACCGCCGGAAATACCTTCCTGGGCGGCGAAGACTTCGATCGGCGCATCGTCGAGTACCTGCTCGACAAATTCCAGGAGCAAGAGGGCATCGATCTTCGCGGTGATGCCATGGCGCTCCAGCGCTTGAAGGATGCGGCGGAGAAAGCGAAATGTGATTTGTCTGCCCGTGAACTCGCGGAGATCAATCTGCCGTTTATTGCGAGCGACGATTCCGGGCCGCGTCACCTCTCAGTGGAAGTCGATCGGGCAACCCTGGAGGGGTTGGTACACGATATCGTCGAGGGCACCCTCAAGACCGTCGAGCAATGCATGCAGGATGGAGGGATCACCGTCGACCAGATCGATCAGGTGATCCTGGTAGGCGGTCAGACCCGAACGCCTCTCGTGCAGAACCGTGTGGCGGAGCATTTCGGCATGCGTCCTCATAAGGGCGTGAACCCGGATGAGGTCGTCGCGATTGGTGCAGCGATCCAGGGCGAGACGTTGGTTTCCGAGGATGACAACCTGTTGCTCCTGGACGTGACGCCGCTCTCCCTGGGCATCGCCACCTTTGGCGGGCATTTCGCGCGGTTGATCGAACGCAACACCACAGTGCCCGTGTGCAAGAGCCATATCTTCACCACGACACGGGACAACCAGTCGGCGGTGAAGATCCGCGTGCTGCAGGGCGAGAGCGAAACGGCTGCGGAGAACGATCTGCTCGGGGAGTTCGTGCTCGGCGGGATTCGCCCCGCTCGAAAGGGTGAGCCCGAGGTCGACGTGAGTTTTGACATCGATGCCAACGGTATCGTCAGTGTCTCGGCCAGGGACACGATGACCGGCAAGGAGCAGTCGATCACGGTGAACGCGACCGGCACGCTCTCGGACGACGAGATCCAGCAGATCATCGAGGAGCAGGAACTCTACGAGGTCCAGCTGAAGGAGTAGGGATGAGCGAGAGCGCATCCAGATCCGTCGCCCAGTGGATGGCCCAGGGCCTGGCCCATCGGGCAGCCGGCGAGCAGGCTCGAGCCATCGAGGCCTGGCAGAACGTCTTGGAGCTGGAACCGGCCAACGAAACGGCACGGGCCTATCTTTTGGACGTAGGCGTGGACGTTGCGGCGAGCAATGTGCCCGACGATACGACCGTCGCCGCGCCAGACGATGCGACCGACGTGCTGGAGAAGGCCCCGGGGCTTCAGCCGGAGGAGCTGCGCGAAGAGGCGCTGGAAATGCTTGCGGGCGGCCTGGTCGATGATGCCTATCAGCTCTTGACTGCCACCCCCGGCGGCGGTGAGGCCGAGCCCGAGACCATCGCGTTGGTTGAGTTGCTGCGCACGCACCTGGTGGACGACGTCTTGATGCAGGTGGGCTCGCCGACGGCCACTCCCGTTGTAGAAATGGCCGCCGAAGATCTGATGAAGTTCAATCTGCCGGCGGGTGCCGGTTTCCTGCTCTCCCGAATCGACGGTCACACGCAAGTGGAAGATCTGGTGGCGTTGAGCGGAATGGATCCGTTCGAGACCTATCATACGCTGGGGCGCCTGCTCGAGGCCGGAATCGTCGGAGTTGCGGAGTGAGTGACGCCGCCCTGATCGACCATATGGACGCTCCGGTTCTCGTCGGGGATCCGGACGCCAACGCCGTGCACATGAACCCGGCGTTCGAGCGAAGCTTCGGAGTGGACGCAGGCCTGGCGCTCGGCACTCCGCTGGCCGAGCTCTTCCAGGGCGGTGGCCGCGAGGCCATGCTCGCTGCGGTGGCTTCGGTGTGCGTTGAGGGGGCCAGCGTGCGCTGTCGCATTCGCGAAGGGGGCGTCGGCTGGTGTGCCGTCATTTCGCCCATCGCGAGCCAGGGAGAGCAGGTTGGCGTCGTTGTCCTGCTGACGGAAGAGCAGGCCGGTGCCGGCCAGCTGATGAGCTTGCGTCGGGACCTCGAGGGGCCCGTGGATGAGGTGACGCTCGGTCTCGAGACGCTTCTCGAAGAAACCGGCGGCCGCCGAAACCCGGGCCACCGCGCCCGTCTGGAAGAGGCGCTTCGCTCGGTCGAGAAGCTGCGCAAGAGCCTGGACGAGATGTCGACCGTCCTGGCCGGCAAGCATCCTCTGGCGCGGGTCGAACCCTTCGACCCTGCTCAGGTCGTTCGTCAGGTGGCCGACGCCACCCGGGAGCGCTTTGCCGAGCGCGATACGACGCTCCAGCTCCTGGCACCGACGAGCCTTGCGGGATTTCCCGGCGACGGCTCCGGCCTCGAGGGAGCGCTTCGTGCCCTGGTCGAGGCGCGGCTGGCGACTCCCGAGGCACCCGCGCGAATCACGCTGGGCGTCCGGCGCCTAGGGCCCGAAGACGCCGAAACCCTGGTGGTTTCGCTTTCCGAGACCCCCCGGGAGGCCGCTTTCGATGCTCCCTTCCAGGATGATTCAGCCCTCACCGACCGGCTGATCGCCCTCGGAGCCCGGGTCCACGGCTACGTCCATCCGCGTCTCGGACGGACGACCATCCTTCAGCTTCGCCCCGCATCCTGACCCACTGGACCCGCCTTCGTTAGACTCCGCCGGTTTTCAGCCGAGGAGGACGAACGATGACGGACGGAAGCGTCAAGCGAGTATGCCTGGCCTACAGTGGTGGCCTGGATACGTCGGTCATTCTTCGTTGGCTGATCGAGACCTACGATTGCGAAGTGGTCGCCTACTGTGCCGACGTCGGCCAGGAGGAAGAACTCGACGGGCTCCCCGAGAAGGCCAAGGCCAGTGGCGCCGTCGATTGTGTGATCCGCGATCTGCGCGAAGAGTTTGCTCGCGACTACGTCTATCCGGCGATTCAAGGTAACGCCATCTACGAGGGCACGTATTTCCTGGGTACGGCCCTGGCGCGGCCCGTCATCGGCAAGCATCACGTGGAAGTTGCGCGGGAGACGGGTTGCGACGCGATCGCCCACGGCGCGACGGGCAAGGGCAACGACCAGGTGCGGTTCGAGTTGGCGTATCGCGCGCTCGGCCCGGAACTCAAGGTGATTGCGCCGTGGCGCGAGTGGGATCTCCGCTCGCGCACCGATTGCATGGCCTACGCCCAGAAGCACAGCATCCCGATCACGGCGACGGTCAAGAAGCCCTACTCGATCGATCGCAATCTGCTGCACATCTCCTTCGAGGGCGGCGTCCTCGAGGATCCGTGGCGGGCGCCGGATCAATCGATGTTCGTCATGACGACGAACCCTGAAGAGGCCCCGGATACCGCGGCAGAAGTGATCATCGGTTTCGAAGGGGGGCTGCCTGTCAGCCTCGACGGTCAGGCCCTGGGGCCGGCCGCTCTGCTCTCGCGCGCCAATCAACTGGCGGGCGCCCATGGCGTGGGCCGGGTGGACATGGTCGAGAACCGTTTCGTGGGCCTCAAATCTCGCGGTGTGTACGAAACACCGGGAGGCACGCTCCTGCATTCGGCTCATCGCGCCGTCGAATCCATCACGATGGATCGCGAGGTCATGCACGAGCGCGACCGCCTGATGCCGCGGTTCGCGGAGTTGATCTACAACGGCTTCTGGTTCTCGCCCGAGATGGACTTCGTACGTGCGGCCCTGGACGAATCCCAGAAGAACGTGACCGGCGAGGCCCGCGTGCGGCTCTACAAGGGTGGCCTGCAGGTGACCGGACGCCGCTCGCCGGTTTCGCTCTACTCGGAAGCGCTTTCGAGCTTCGAAGATGCGGGCGAGGCCGATACCTATATCCAGGCCGATGCCACGGGCTTCATTCATCTCCAAGGTTTGCGCCTGGCAGGGGAGTAGCGGCGGCGGGGGTTGTCTCTCGGTGTTCGTCGCCGGTGGCTTCTTGCCGCCTGCGGGGCATCGAGGGTGGCCAGCTTGGGTCTCGCGGGCTGTTGAGGGGGATCGGTCGGGGTGTTCGGGAGTTCCCTCGATCCTGCGGGGCGCTTCCGGGTGGCCGACGGGCGGGCGCGGCGCCTTGGTGTTGGCGATCACGAGAAACCGTAGAAATCTGATCATCTAGCCGTGGTCGCGCGCGAGTGCTGGTTTCTCGTCAGAACGGCGAATCGGTGTCGGTCGGATCGGTGTCGAGTTCGCGATCGAGAGCCGCGAGGTAGTGT
>JAAETT010000646.1 GCA_024228115.1 bacterium | reverse complement strand
CGTCTCGCCATCTTCGACTTCATCGAGGGCTTCTACAACCCGACCCGCATGCACTCCACGCTCGGCTACCACTCGCCCGACGAATATGAGACGATGACTTCAGCAGCTTGAAAACCCGTCCACTTTTCCCGGGGAAGATCCCTTCGATGCGCTTTCCTCTGAGGCCGACGAAGACATGGGCGTGCTGGCCGAGGTCTTCCGCCAGCGGCCTGGAACCCGGGTCAATGACCACGCAGCCGCGCGCTACGGAGCGTTGGGGCCCGATGCTGCCGAACTCCTGGAGCCCGTTCCACACAACGACTACCACGGCCCCGGTTCGGTTCTTTCGAGGTTCGCGGGTGCGGGAGGAAGGGTCCTACGCCTCGGAGCGGACCTCGACACCGTGACCCTGACCCATTGGGCGGAATACCTGGCGGCAGTTCCAGACAAACGCCGCGTCCGACGCCGCTATGTACGAGCGGACTCTGGGGAGTGTTGGATCGAAGGCCTCGACGATTCGAACGGAATCGCCGAATGGAAAGGGGGTGACTACTTCCCCCAGATCCTCGTGGACTTCCTGGCGGCGGGCCACGCACGATCGGGGCGTGTAGGCAGTTGCGCAGCGGAGCTCTTCGAAGCGGCAGCCTTCGTGGAATTCGCCGTGGAGTGGCTGGAGACTATCCTCGCTCCGAACATTCGTCCCTGATCCCCAACGCCCCCAGAGAGCCGCTCGTGGAATGAGGCCGTCTGCTTGATTGGCCGCCTCCTCCGAGCAAGGCGCAGCAATGAAGGAACCCGATGCCTCGATTCCAGACATTCCTCGCGTGCTCGGCCTCATTGGCGCTCGCGGACGTCTTGGGACGACTCGAACGCCACGAGCGAGTCATCGGCGCAGCGCTGCTTGGATCGACCGCAGGGAACGTCGCTCCCTGGAGCGATTTCGACATCCTCGTCGCAACGGCGGACGGGCCCGCTTTCGATGTGGAGTTCACCTACGTCGAGCATCGTCCAACCGACGTCATCTTCATGAATCGCGCTGAAATCCGCCGCTTGTCGGCGAAGGGCGCGACGTCGAAGAAGGACGCCGACCTGCTTCGCTGGCTGGGAACGGGGAGGAGCGTCTTCTCGAAGTCGGCTGATTTCCAGGCTCTGGCCGACACCGCTGCCGATGCTCCTCCCGCATCGGGCCCGGCGGATTCCGAGATCTTCTTCCGCTGGGTCGAAGCCAACTTCACGTTGGTCAAGACGCGCCGCTGGCTGGGAGCCAGTGGGTCTTCCTACCGGCTGGCATTGGAGTTCCTTCTACTCGGTGCGCTATCCGCCGTGCTCGCCGACTACCTCGCCTGTCGCGGACATCCCTGGCAAGGCGAGAAGACAGCGGTCGAGTGGCTCGAACAGGAGGATCCCGATTTCCTCGAAGCGCTTGCTGCCGCTAGCCGAGAGACGTCACCCGAACACAAGGTTCGCCACTACGAACGCCTCGTGACGCACGCGTTCTCCCCCGTCGGGCAGCTGTGGGGCCCTGACGAGACGTCTGGCGGATGGATCCGAGCCGACGGCGAAGCTCGAGAGCGAAGCCTCTGGGAAGAACTCATCCAGTTCGAAACCAACCCACCCTGATGCCGCATTCGCGGCGCAGCAGAGGACCAACGTGTCGGAGACTTTCATAGGCGGAGCCGTCGTCGGCCTGATCCTTGCGGCCTTGTTCCTTGGATTCAGAGCGCTGTTTCAACTCGTGCGGAATGGCGTTCGCCACGGCGCCCCCAACCTGTTCGGCGCGTTCGTCCTGTTCGGTGCAGCCGCCGTTCTCGCCGGAACGCTTCTTCCCTCAGCCGAACCTCTCGATGGCAGAACCTCCAGCTTCCTCGGGGGTTGCCAGAAAGGCTGTGTTGCCGACGGCAACCAGGGGGCTGTCTGCCAACCCTACTGCGAGTGCCTGTTGAGCGCCCTTTCGAAGGGAAAGAGTCCGGAGGAGTTCAACGAACTGGTCGCGAGTGCAGGCCGGGAGGGACCTTCCGAATCCGGAAAGGAAGCCGCATCAGCGGCAGAAGCGTGTGCGGCCAGCCTCGACGAGATGCTCCAACCGAAACGCCCGGAAGGCTCTCCTTCCTCGGACCATGGCAGGCCGGAGGAAACCAGCGGATGACGATGCAACACTTCACCTGCCTGCCTTGCGTTGGCATCCGGACCCCGATCCTCTCGCATGTCGGTTTCATGGGAGTACGGCGATGCCGTTCGACGACCAACCCACTCTGAGGGGTAGGCTCGTCGAGCTCGTGCCTCTTCGGAAAGAAGACCGGGAAGATCTCTACGCTGTTGCCGCCGATCCGCTCATCTGGGAACAGCACCCCGAAAAGACACGGCACGAGAGGCCGGTATTCGACGAGTTCTTTCGCGAGTCACTGGCGTCGGGAGGCGCATTGTTGGCCAGCGAGGTTTCGACCGGCCGGGTGATCGGCTCATCGCGATTCCATGGCTACGACGAGCGACGAAGCGAGGTCGAGATCGGCTGGACCTTTCTGGCCCGATCCCATTGGGGCGGCAGGTACAATGGCGAACTGAAGGCCCTCATGCTTCGCCACGCCTTCCGCTACGTGGAATCGGTGGTCCTCTTCGTCAGCCCCGAGAACATCCGATCCCAGCGGGCCGTTCTCAGGATCGGAGGTGTTCGCGAAATCGCCTCTGACGGCCCTGACAGGCTCGTCTATCGCGTCGCGAGCACGGATTACGATCGGCCCTGATCGAGGCATGGTACCGTCACGAAATAGGACCGTGGCGCTGCCCCTGAGCCGTGTCCAGGGGGTTCAGACGGGAGCAAGATGATGCAACCGGTGGATCAGTGAGCGTCCACATGTGTTGGATCGTCCCGCGACGCAATCATTGAACCAGGAGGCTCGTCATCCGCAGTTGTGCAGGACGCACGCACCCTGACTACCGGGTTCCACGCCGGACGCCCGGATGAGCTGCCGGCTTCCGGCTGAAAGGTCCGACAATGCGAGAAAAATGGGGACCGGCCATGTTTGCGGCCGCCCTTTGCGTGATCGCCATGGCCGGCCTCGCCTCTGGCCGCTGGGAATCGGCGGCTCCGGCCTTCTTCTCGTTCCTGCCCGTGGTCTTCTTCCTGCTGTGCCAGAAGATCGAAACGCTCTCGAAACGAGTGGAAGAGCTCGAGCGTTCGCACCCTGACGGGCGAACGACACCAGGCTGAAGAGCGTTGCCTTACGAGATTTCGTTCACGAAACGCGTCGAGAGCAATGACGCGGACGAGTACATCAACGAGTGCTGTTTCGGCGGCGACGTCGTATCGGACGTTCTTCTTCCCACCATTCGGGAACGCTACGAGCACGTTCGAGCGAACCAGGAAGATTGGGGCTGGTTCATCTGGTTTTGGCGTGGGCCGGTTTCTCTCGCCATCGACATCTGTTGTGATGATCCCGCTACGGGCGACTTCCGAATTCATCTCATTTCCCGAGTCAAGCGGATGCTGTTCATGAGCCGGGTCGTGGACACACCCGCCCTCGACGAACTCGAATCGACCGTGGTCCGCCTGCTCACGGAATGGATCGGTGAACCTCCGCGTGTGGCCCACCTCGATCACCAGTTTGAAGCAACCGAAGACGGTTAGGCCGGCCCGAACCTCTACTTGTCTTCCGGCCGATCGGAACCACGCGTCGAGAGCTCTTCGCGAATACGCGCATGCTCCCCTTCGTCGAGAGCGAACGTGCGAAGCAAGAGCGCTCCGGCGAGATAGCAGACGAACGGGAAGCCGCCGTAGAGCGTGCGGAGCGCCAGTTTCACGGCATCGGTCTGGTCGACATTCGGCTCGAACCCACTCAATTGCAACACGTAGCCGGTGAGCATCAAGGTCACCCCGTAGGCCGACTTGTAGATGAAGCTCCAGGCCGAGAAGTAGGCACCCTCTTTCCGTTCGCCGGTCTGGTATTCGTCGAAATCGATGACATCGGCCTGTAGCGACGGCGAGAGCGTGCCACCTGCGCCAGCCGCCACCCCGGCCGAGACGGCAAGCAACCCCATCATGATGATGTCACCGGTGCCGAGGAAGAACATCCCGCCGAACGAAGCGCTGGTAAGCAACTGCGCGCAGATCCAAAGGCGCTTCTTGCCGAACCGCCGGGAGAGGGGAATCCAGAGCGGTACGAGAGCACCAGACGGAACCATGTAACAGAGGATGACGATGGGAGCGAGATGCCCGGCACCAACGACGTACTCGGCGACATACAACGTGAGGACGCCGATCGTTGCAGCACCCAGGTTCTCGATCAGGGTGACGGTCAACAGCAGCCGGGCATGGACGTTCCCCCAGACGTCCGCGAGAGCCGAAAAAGGTCTCTCGGCACCTCGTCCCTGGAACTCCGGGCGCTCCCGGAGCCGGAACGCCGCGAACCCGATCATTGCCGCGGTCGCAATTCCAACTCCGACGGCGAGCTGCGACGCAGCGATCCGCGACGCTTCGATCGAAATGCCTTCCGCTCGGATCAGGAACGCCATCCCGAAGAGCGCAAGGATCGAGCCGACCGTCCAGCCGACGTGGCGGGCGCCGAAAATCCGACTGCGCTCGTGATGGTCGCTCGTGAGCTCTGCACCCAGCGACAGGTGTGGAACGACGAAGATCGTCATCGCCGAGTAGAAGCCGAAGACACCGATCGCCGTCCAGGCCGTGAGTTCCCCGCCCGAGAGCGCCATGGGTGGACTCCACGCCATCCAGTACGCCAGGCCGATCGGGAACAGCGACATGAAGATCCACGGGCGCCTGCGCCCCGTTCGGTGCCGGGTTCGATCGCTGAGATAGCCAGCGACCGGATCGGAAATCGCATCCCAGATCCGTGACAGCCCGAAGATGGTTCCCATGGCGGCCGGAGCGATGAGCAGCACATCCGTCGCGAACTTCATCATGTAGAGGCTGAAGAGCAGGAACATGAAGCCGGAGCCGACGGTCGGTAGGCAGTAGGTGACGATGACCGAATGGGGAACGCGCTCGGAAGGCGTCCTGACGGGCCCAGGGGCGCGTTCGATGTCTTCCCTTTCGGTGCTTTCCAATCCACCTCCCGAGGGGCTGAAGGACGGCGCCAGGGTACCGGATCGAAGCTGCTGAATACCCGACCTCTCCCGAACGGAAGGCCCTCAGAGGAATGCGCGCAACTCGTCCAGCTGCCTCAGCGTGATGTCGCCCTCGATCCCAAGCCCGGCGAAGCGGCTTCCTGCGGCTCGTGCCGCGTCGCGATCGTAGGCTGAATCTCCCACGACGAGGCTTTGCCCAACATCGACGCCAAGGCGCTCAGCTGCGTAGAGAACCATGTCCGGTGCTGGCTTTGCACGAGCGACATCCGTTCCCCCGACGACCAGATCCGGTTTTGCCCCCGCGCGCTCCACGAGTTCGCTGGCCAGGGGATTGGGCGTATTCGTGATCACGGCCGTTGGGAGCCCACGCTTCGCGATGTGGGCAAAGACGGCCGGCACCTCGGGCGTCGTCTCGAGACGAGCCCAGTGATCCTTGAAATGAGCCTCGAAGTAGGCCTCGATCTCCGGAATGGATTGGTGCGGGAAGAAGCGCTCACGGTCTGCTTGCAATCCCTGCCCCCAGCATGCATGGAAGACCCCGGCCGAGATGGCCGGGTAACCCCAATCCGAGCTGGCCCCATTCAGCAGCGAAAACCAGACCTGATAGGAATCGATCAGTACGCCATCGAGATCGAAGAGCACAGCGGCAACCCGGGCATTCGTCATCTCGGCAGAATAGGAACCCGGGCCTTTGGCGCAGGCTGGACACTGCGGGCTGCAGCACCGACCCTGCACCTTTCAATCCACTTCCGGTGTCGCGGCGGCCTCCAGGCGCCGTACGCCGCTCCCGAGGGCCCCTCCCCGATGGCACGCCGCTTGCTTTTCAACGCGACCATGCCCCACCGGCTCGTCCTCCTCCTCGCCATGCCCCTGGCCGTGGCCCTGCTCGGCACGCCGAGCCTGGCCGAAACCTGGGAGGAAGCCCTCCCCGACGCCCCCGGTGGAACGGTCGAAGTGGAATTCGATCTCGGCGAAGGGCTCCGTCCGGATCCGGGCAGCCTGACCCTGCGCAGCCACCAGGTAGATGAGGTGCGGGTCGAAGTCCTATCCGACGGCTGGGGCAGCTGGAATGTCGAGCCGAGACTCGAAGAACGGGCGGGCCGAGTGCGGATCGAAATCCGCGTTACCGGTGCGAGTTCCTGGTTGTTCGGAGGGCCGAACATACGAGTTCGCATCTGGGTACCCGAGAAGACGTCCATCGATGTCCGCTCGAAGGGTGCCCCGGTCCGGATCGAAGACCTCGTCGGCTCCGTCCGCTTGCGCACCGAGGACGGCGACGTGGAGGTACGCGGCATCGAAGGCCCGGTCAAGCTTCGCGTGCAGGATGGCGACGCAGAAATCGAAGAGATCAACGGCGACCTGGATGCGAGCTGCAGTGATGGTGGCATCCGGGCCGTCTGGGTTTCGGGCAATGTCGAGGCGCGATCCACGAACGGCGGGATCCACCTCGAGCATGTATGTAGGCGGGCACGCCATCGCCAAGACCCTCTCAGGAGACATCGAGGTTTCGGAGGCCGCGGGCCCGGTGGAGGCGCGCACGGAAGAGGGGCAACTGGCGGTCAGCTTCGTCGGAGCACCTGTCGGCGGCCTGGTCGCAGAGCAGGGGAACATCGACGTCCAGCTTCCGGCCGATGCCGATGCCGAACTGGACGCAGCCGTGACCCGGGGCAAGGTCGAGATTGCCGAGGGCCTCGCTGCGAACCTCGAAACGACGGAAAACCGCGCCCAGGGCGCCCTCGGAAAAGGCGGCCCGCGGCTCTTGATCCGCAGCTCTCGCGGCTGGATCCGCGTACACGGACGTTAGGCGAAAGGATGATCATGTCGAAGAGACTACGAACGGTTGCAGCCGCCACCCTTGGGCTGCTCTTGATCCTGGTGATTCCGAACACAGGCTCCGCTGATGACCTCGAGGCGACGATCCCGATGGAGACCGGCGGACGGCTTCGCATCCAGCTACCCAGCGGACGCATCGAAATCGATAGCCACGACGAATCGAGCGTCGAGCTGAACGGCCGCTCGAGCGGGCGCTTCCGCTTCGAGGTCGATGAGAGCGAGGACGAGATCTTCGTTCACGGACGAAGCGACGGATTCCTGGGCTGGTTCTCGGGCAAGGTGAGCATCCACGTCCGCGTACCCACGAGGTTCTCGCTCGATCTGGAAACGGGCGGAGGCCGGATCGACATCGAAGACATCCACGGCGACGTCCGTGCACACACGAGCGGCGGAAGAATCGGCTTGGAGCAGACACGGGCAATGTGGACATCGAGACCTCTGGCGGCCGGATCCAGGCCCAGGAGATTGACGGCGACCTGAATGCAGAAACGAGCGGCGGGAGGATCCACGTCTCGGAGGTCACCGGAGATGTCGATGTGCACACGAGCGGAGGCAGCATCCGGGTTCGCGAAGCGTCAGGTGAAGTCAGGGCCAAGACCAGCGGCGGCCCCATCGAGGTTCGCTTCAATGGCCAGCCCGAGGGCAAGCTCGAGACATCCGGAGGCTCGATCCAGGTCGAAGTACCGCCGGATCTGGGCTTCGACCTGGACGCGAAGACCAGTGGCGGACGAGTCGAACTGGACGACGAACTGCACCTGGAAGGTGAGAGCGCCCGCTCCGAGATCAAAGGAAAGGTCGGCGGAGGCGGCCCCTCCCTCTCCCTCGACACCTCGGGCGGAAACATCCAAATCCAGGTCCGCTGACCTCTCTGCCGGAGTGCGCCTCGCCCGCGGTGGAGGCCGCTTCGCTTCTCGGGTGTGGCCCTCGAGTCGGCGGGGCTGGGTACAGGCCGGGCGGAATGGCTCGGCCGGGGATCGGGTGGACGCGTAGAAAGCTGGACTGGGTGTTGCCCTTTGCGGCTTTCGCCGCCGGCAACCTACGCGCACGCCGAACGGATTCTATGCCTGCGCTTTATTTCCGCCCGGCCTGTACCCAGCCCCGCCGAAGCGAACCCAGTCGCTTGCACGGCTGGTCGCGGGGCGGGGGGCGGGGGGCGGCCAGCAAGGAAATAGAGCGCAGGCATCTCGTCGGGTGAGCGTGCGCAAGTTCGCTAGCGGCGAAAGCCGCGTAAGCGAACCCGCGGCCAGGTCGAACGCGGCCCTAGAAGCCCCGGCCGAGCCATTCCGCGCTGGCCGCCCCCCGCCCCGCGATCCGAAACAAGAAGCGAAGCGGCCCCCTTCTCGGCCGGAGGAGGGTCGGATGTCTACTTCACGTGGGTGGGGGGTTCCTCGGCCTTGCTGCGTTCGTGCTTCTGGTGGTTTCGGAGGAGCCACTCCTGCCAGACGTCGCATTGGCGAGAGCGCTCCCAGACCCAATCCATGCGTCTCTTGCAGACCGCCTTGGCTTGCTTCGGGGCGTCTCCTCCCTGGCAGCCGGCGAGGAATGCGTCGGCCCAGGGATCGAACTCGAAATCGCCACAGGGGTGTTCCCGCAGCCTCTCGTGTGCGTCGACCCGGGCGTTCCAATTCTCCTTCCATGCTTCGCGTTCCGTCTTCGGATCGACGGAACCGGCTCCTGCCACCACGCTCCAACCCATCAGAGCAGTGAGCGCGACCAGGGCTACGAGAAACGAAAGCCTCATGACCCAACGCTAGCGCCTCTCCCCCAGAACGCGGAGCCCAGGCTACGCTCCGGCCGGCGCGCCAGTGCGCCGAGAGGGAGGCGCATGGCCGCCGGAGCTGAAAACGGGGATCAGGAAGGTCTGACCATCCTGCCGCTCCGCACCAAGCTGGTCTACGCCCTGGGCGACCACACGGTGAATCTGGCGCTCTTCGCATTGCTCTCGGTCTTCCCGGCGTTCTTGACGGAAGTCGCAGGCATGAGGCCCGCCCTGGCCGGCTTGATTCCGTTGATCGGCCGGATCGTCGATGCGATCACCGACCCGGCGATGGGGCGCCTGTCCGATGGCATCACATGGAAGGCGGGCCGCCGACGCCCCTTCCTGTTGATCGGAATGGTCCCCTTCGGCCTGTCCTTCGGCGCGTTGTGGTGGGCGGTGCCCGCTTCCGAGGGCCATGCCCAATTCGCCTACTACGCAGGCGCCTACGTGTTCTTCAGCCTGGCCAGTACCGTGATCGCGGTTCCGTATATGTCGCTCATCCCCGAGATGACGTCGAGTTATGACGAGCGCACATCGATCAATGCCGCGCGGGCCGTCGGTGCCATCCTCGGCGCGATGCTCGCCGCCACCCTTCCGCTCGTTGCCTCGAGTCTCGGTGGCGGCAGCCCCGGCTACCAACGGATGGGCATTGCAGCAGGACTCTACGCGATGCTGCCCTGGATCTTCGTCCACGCCGTCACGTTCGAGCGGCGCGGTGCGATGGAATCGCCGCAGGCGCCCTTCGTGGCCAGCGTCCGCTCGATCGTGCGACGAAAGTCCTACCAGATCCTTGCCGGCTTGTATCTGCTGGGCCGCATCGCCATCGACCTGACCTCCAGCATGTTCATCCTCTTCTTCACCTACCGCATGCAGCGGCCCGAGGATTTCACGCCGACCTTGATGATCTTCATGGTCATGGTTGCCGTCGCATTGCCCATCTGGGCTGCGATCTCCCGACGCACGGAGAAACGCACGATCTTCCTCTTCGGTGCCGCCTGGTGGATCGGATCCCAGACGTTCCTGTTCATCGCCCAGCCGGATTGGCCCTCCTGGGTCGTCTTCCTGGGTGCCGCCATCGGCGGGGTGGGGTATGCCGCGGCCGACATGATTCCGTGGTCGATGCTCGGCGAAGTCGTCGATGAAGACGAACTGGAAAGCGGTGAGCGCCGCGAGGGCATCTACTTCGGCCTGTTCACCTTCATGCGCAAGCTCGGCGGCGCCCTCGGAGTCGCAGTGGCCTTCGCCGTCCTCGATTGGGCGGGCTATCGCGGCGGTCAGCCCGTCGAGGAAGCGCCAGTGCTGTGGATCCGAGCATTCACTGCGATCATCCCGGGTATCTTCGTCTTCCTCGCCGCCATCGTGGCACTCAGCTACCCGCTTGGCCGAGCCCGCCACACGGAGATCCTCCAGGAGCTCGAACAGCGAAGAGCGCAGTCGACCGACCGCGGATAGCCGAAACGGATCCAGGTACGACAGCCAGGGATCGAACCCGGCCAGACGCGAGCCAGCATCAGCATTCACCGAGAGAAAGAGCCGAGCATCGACACGAGAGTTTTCGGCTAGCCTGCCCCGGTGTCCTTCGACGACGAAACGCCCGTGATCCCGGATGGCCTACAGATACGCGGCCTGCGCCATGATCGCGGCTGGAGCCGACGTGCCCTGGTTGCGGCCATCTCGGAGGCCACCTTCCGTGAAAGCGGGCGGCGCGAAACCATCAGCCGAAACGTGCTCGAAGGCGTCGAGGAAGCGAACGAGCCCGTCCCCTACTCCGTCCTCTGCCTGATCGCGGCGGGCCTCGACCGGAACCCGGTGGAACTCGTCCTCAGCTGATCCCCGCGGAAGCGGTAAGCTCTGCGTTCTGGAAGGTGTCCCGGATCAACCGGCGCACATTCTCGTGAAGGCCAAAGCTGAGGTGCGCTCCCGGGTACCACTCGATCCGCGGGCGATCCCAATGCTCCCACAGGTCTCGAACCTGGTGGGCAGGAACGAGCTGGTCGCAGGTCGCGCCAAAGATCGTGCGGCGTTCCTTGGGGACGACAGGTTCCAGGGCCAGGGGGGACGCCGGTGTCATGACTTCCCGCATGACATCCGGGTGGATGCCATACTCCTCCACGGAGCGAAGCATCGTCGGCGGACCGTGACGCCAGATCAGATCCGCGAAATCCGTGGCGGGGATCCCGGGCATGGCACAGGCGAGATCCGACTCGAGGCTCGCCAGCATCGCAGTGTGGTAGCCGCCGAGCGAGAGCCCGTAGACACCGATCCGCTCCCCGCCGCGTTCACGAATCCAGCCGATCATCCGCCGGATGTCCCACATCGCCTGGGAGATGGCGTGCACGGAGTCCATTGCGTTGCCCGTCAAGAAACCGTCGCCTGAGATGCGGCCGATCTTGCGTGGGCCATGCAGCGGAAGAACGGGAAGCAAGACGTTCATGCCGAGTTCGTGGTGCAGCTCGGCGGCACGGAAGGCCGAGAGATCGATCAGCGGTGCACCCATCTGGTAGCCGTGGATGCAGATGATCCACGGGCGATCGGGGGCATCATGCTGCAGCAACCAGCCGTGTGCAGTTCGGGTCGGCGTGTAGGAAAGCCAGCGATCGCGCCCGGGCTCATCGACCGGCGGCTCGTACCCGCTTTCGAAACGCAAGTGTTGATAGTCGACCCCACCCGCGCGAGCGGATGAGAGCGTCGGGGATTCCAGAGGGGGTGGCGTGCGATGATACGAGGCCGGTTTCTCCAACACGCCGCGCTCGGCAAACTGGGCACGGGCCTCCTCGGCCTCCCGGGCGATCTGCGCGATTTCCCCTCCGTTGGGTATCTGCAGAGTCGAAGCCATGAAAGAAAGAATCACATCGTCGCCCGCCACCTCTGCGGCCTTTCGCCAGGTGAGCGGGCTCTGGGGTACATCGGGAGTCGAGGGTGTCATGGCCGCGGTCAGATGGCCCGCAGCTACCACGGAAGCTCCGGACAAGGCGATCAGCAGAAGGCCCGCACCCGGACCGACGGCAAATACCGCGCCGATTCCGAGCACGACCCCGAGCAGGCCGCCGAGCGCCATGAACTGATGCAGCCGAAGATCGCCGGGCAGCAGGAACGCGGGAACGCCTGTCCCCAGGAGCAATGCGCCTGGAAGCGCCGCTACGGCGAACCCGAGCCAGCCCGCATCGAAGGCATGAGACAACCAGAGCAATCCCGCCAGGATGGCCGGCCAAGTCTCCTTCGGGCTGCGCAGCGAGGCGCGAGGGTCATCCGTCGGGTCAATGATCGTGGGCTGGGTCATGCTCGCCTCTCGTTTCGTACGCGTTGGGCCAGGAGATTCACCGGGCCCAAAGGAGGTTACCCTTCGAAGCGCCCGAACGCCGTCGGGTCAGAAGGAGGAAGCCGCCGTGCTGAAGGGCTGGACGAGATTCATGCTAGGGGCGGCATTGCTGGTCTTCCTGGGAGCTCAACCGAACGAGGCGGGTGAACTCGAAACGGCCCTCGTGCGCGCCGTGGCCGCAGGAGAAGGGAGGGTCCAGGCCTGGCGGCGGGATTTTCACTCCCATCCCGAACTCTCCAACAGGGAAACCCGCACCGCCGGAGTGGTCGCATCGGTGCTCGAAGGGCTGGGCCTCGAGGTCCGCAGGGAAATCGCACACACGGGCGTCGTCGGTGTCTTGAGGGGTGGCGGCGGCCCTGGGCCCACGGTCGCCTTGCGCGCCGATATGGACGCCCTGCCGGTCACCGAGGAGACGGGCCTGCCCTTCGCCTCCAGCGTTCGATCGACCTACAACGGCACCGACGTCGGCGTCATGCACGCCTGCGGCCACGACGCCCACACGGCCATCCTGCTGGGCGCCGCCGAGGTGTTGGCGGCCCACCGGGACCAGCTTCCGGGCAACGTGCTCTTCGTCTTCCAGCCTGCTGAGGAAGGCGCGCCGGCTGGCGAAAGAGGCGGCGCACGGCTGATGCTCGAAGAGGGTGTGTTCGATGATCCGCGACCCGATGTCGTTCTGGGGCTGCATGTGGTTCCCCAGTACGAAGCCGGGAAGATCGCCGTGGTTTCCGGAGGCGCCATGGCCGGCTCGGATCGACTTCATATCCGCGTGCGCGGCCGTCAAACCCATGCGGCTTATCCCTGGCTCGGGATCGACCCGATCACGGTGGCCTCGAGGATCGTCCTCGCATTGCAGGCGATTCCGGGGCGCCGCGCCGATGCGCGCTTCCCCTCGATCGTTTCGATTGGCGCGATCCACGGCGGTGTGCGCGGCAACATCATTCCGGACGAAGTCGAACTCCTCGGAACGATCCGGCACACCGAGCCGTCGATGCAAGCCGAGCTCCATCGAATGGTGGAGGAAACCGCCACCAAGATCGCAGAGAGCGCCGACACCAAAGCGGAGGTGGAAATCGGCATTGGCTACCCGGTCACCTACAACGATGCTTCCTTGACCGAACGGATCCGACCAGCGCTCGAACGGGCCGCTGGGCCCGAAGGCGTGGTACGCGGTCTGCTTCGAACCGGGGCCGAGGATTTTTCGTTCTTTTCGCGTGAAGTCCCCGGTGTCTACTATTGGCTCGGGATCCGGAAACCGGGGCTGCCAGAACAGGATGCGGCGCCGAACCACTCGCCCCGCTTCGTGATCGACGAGAGCGCGCTTCCGCTCGGGGTAAGGGCCATGGTGCTCACCACCTCGGACCTGCTGATTCACGGCACCGGCCAGGCACAGGCGAGGTAAGCTGGGTTCATGGCTGAACCGAGTGCGCCCGCTGTCCCGGAATTGGCGGGCATCGCTGGAGATGCGAGCGCGCCCCGGGAGCCCAAATGGCAGTCGAGTGGGAACAGGAGGATCAGCTTCCTGATCGAGGCCGCCGGTGGCCTCGAAGAGCGCATGCTGCGTTCTTGGATCGATCGCGCGCGCCCGGACGATCACCCCGCTGACCAGGTGGAGATCTTGCGTATCCCGTCGCCAAGGCGCGGCCGCAGTGGCATCGACCCGGGGCTCGAGCCGACCCTGGCCGCCGGCGATGATCCCATGCTGTCACCGCTGCGCGTCGCCTGGCTTCCCGTCACCCGCGACGGCCAACGCACCGCGCGCCTTTCGGACATCCTGAAGCTCGGAGATCCCCGCGACCCGGGTTTCTTGCGAGCTCGGTGGATCCTCCGGAGCGCCCCCGAGCGCTGCCGAATCGTCACCGGGGAGCCAGCACCGGCCTCCGATCTGCGTCGGCGCTGGCGCGAAGCCGCGGGTGGCGACATGGGAAGCACGATCGGCCTGGCCGATTTCGTGGCGCGCCAAGCCGCTCTTGCGCTCGAGCGCGCGGAACGCCGGCTCCGGGGCGCGCGCTACAAGGTGCCGCGATTCGTCTCCGATGAGTTGTTATCGCGCCCCGCGTTCCGCGGAGAGCTGGCCGGGCTGGCGCGAAGCCTGGGCAAGAGCGATGCCGCCATTTCAAAGCAAGCCGCCCGTTACCTCAAGGAAATCGCCGCCAGCCACAGCCCCTTCGTGATCGACCTGATCGTCCAGCTCTGGACATTCATGTACTCCCGCGCCTACGGCCGGGTGCTCCACCATCTGCCCGCCCAGATCGAGAACTTGCGGGGGCAGCTCCAACAACATCCCGTGGTCTTCTTGCCAACGCATAAATCGAATCTGGACCACGGCGTGCTCCAATCCCTCCTCCACCAGAAGGGTCTTCCGCCCAATCACACCGCGGGCGGCATCAACATGAACTTCTTTCCGCTGGGCCCCCTCGTTCGGCGCAGCGGAATCTTCTTCATCCGGCGCACCTTCAAGGACAACCCGGTCTACAAGGCCGTTCTTCGTCACTACGTCGACTACCTGATCGAGAAACGCTTCTCCCTCGAGTGGTATATCGAGGGCGGAAGGTCCCGCTCTGGCAAGCTCCTGCCGCCGCGCTTCGGCATGCTCGCCTACGTGGTGGACGCCTACCGGCGAGGGTGCAGCGAGGACGTTCAGCTGGTGCCCGTCTCGATCTGCTACGACCAGATCTCCGACGTTGGGGACTACGCGAACGAAGCTCGCGGTGGCGTGAAGGAGAGCGAGGGCTTCTTCTGGTTCCTGAAGATCCTGCGCCGGATGTCCCGCAGCATGGGAAAGATCGTGATCCGGTTCGGGGAGCCGATCTCCCTGGCCGCCAGCCTCGGCCCTTCGAATCCCGATTCCGAGCCCGACCCCGACGAAGAGAACCTGGCGCTCCAGAAGCTCGCCTTCGAGGTATGCGTTCGCATCAACCAGGCCACACCGATCACCCCCATCTCCCTCGTCTGCCTGGCCCTGCTCGGGCGCGGCGATCGGGCGCTCACGGCGGAAGAGATGGTCGCCGCCCTGGCCAACCTGGTCGGCTACGTCGGGCGCAGGGGACTCGCCACCACCGAGCCGCTCGATCTTTCGAGTGAGAAGGGAGTCGCCACGATCCTCGAAGAACTCACGGAAGGCGGACTCCTGGTTCGCTACGACGCGGGCCCCGAGGCGGTCTACCGCATTGCCGACGACCAACATCTGGCAGCAGCCTACTACCGCAATTCGGTGATCCACTATTTCGTCGCCGGCGCGATCGGCGAGTTGGCGCTGCTGCGTGCGGCCGAAGAAGACGTAGAAGACCGCCGGCACGAATTCTGGGACATGGCCATGGGGCTCCGCGACCTGTTGAAATTCGAGTTCTTCTTCGAAGAGAAGGAACTCTTCCGGGACGAGCTGCGCCGCGAACTCTCGCTACATGACCCGACCTGGGAGAATGCCCTGGACGAGGGAGCCGAGGCCGTGGTCGAAGTGCTCCAGACCATCCGACCTTTCAGCGCTCATCGCATCCTTCGCCCCTTCCTCGAGGCCTATCGTGTCGTCGCCGATGTGCTGGTTCGGACAGATCCGGACGACCCCATCGATGAACCGACCTTCCTGAACCGTTGCCTGGCTCTCGGCGGCCAGTACGCCTTGCAGCGGCACGTGAAGCGCCAGGAATCCGTTTCGAAGGTGCTCTTCGCCACCGCCTTGAAGCTCGCCCGCAATCGCGGTCTACTCGACCCGGCGGCGGACCTGAAGCAGCGGCGAGCCGCTTTCGCAGAGGAGCTCAGCGCTGCGATTCGGCGCGTGGATGCGGTCGAAGCCCTGATGCGAGCACGTCAAGCGGGCCTGTTCGACTGAGCGTGGCAGGCAGCCCCGAGTTCAACGCTCCGCTTCGATGAGCGCAGTGGTCAAGCAGAAATCGTGGGGCCCCGGCGTTCCGATCTGCAAGAAGTCTCGTGCGACGGTGGGGGCACCGTCGAGCAACCGACGCAGCACCTTCTCCTCCGCCTCGGGGGTCGCCATCCGTCGGATCCAGGCATCGAAATCGATCTGACAGGACCAGCTGAGGGGTGTTCGAGATTGAAGCCCGGCGGCTCCCAACATCCGGGACCATTCCAGGGCCGTGTGATCCCGCACGTGAGACGGGTCGCGTACCAACTCGATCGTCTGGAGAAAGCTATCCGCAGCGGAGTCGGGTGTGCTCACGATATCGACCAACAACAGGGCTCCTCCCGGGCGTAGCACTCGTGCGATTTCCGCGACGGCGCACTCGGGGTGCGCATAGTGGTGGGCACTGTAGCGGGAGGTCACCAGATCGAAGCGGGCATCCGCGAACGGCAAGGCATCCACATCCCCCTGTTGGAAGGCGAGGCGGAGACCGCGTTCGCGCGCCAGGCTGCGTCCCTGTTCCAGCATCGGTTCGGTCAGATCCAGGGCGACCACGTCGAGGCCGCGCGCTGCCAGGGCGAGAGCGGTATGGCCTGCCCCACAGCCCACGTCCAATACGGCCGTGGCGCCTCGCTCCAGTGCACGGTCAACCAACGCTTCAAGATCGGGCCCGCCGGCGTGGACATGGCTTGCCCCGTAGTTGGCCGCGACAGCGCCAAATTGCCGTTGGACAGCAGCGTTTACATCGCCGGGATCAGAAGCTTGCATCGGGGTCTCCTCAACTATTTAACTTGCACCTATGATTAACCCAGGTTAATCTATTTGTCCATGGCAGACGCCCGAGACCGGTTGATCTTGAACCTCCAGGAGCTCGCGGATCTATTCGCATGGCGACGGAGCCAGTTGGCCGCCGAGGCTGGCTTGCGCGAGAGCGAATGGCGCATGCTCGAAGAGGTCGAGAGCGAGCACTTCCTGCCGTCTCTCTTTGCGAGAGAACGGGCCTGTACGCCGGCGGCGGTCTCCAAGACCCTTCGGGCCCTTCAGGAGGCAGGCCTCGTCAGAGCCCGAATCGACTCCGAGGACGGACGCCGGCGACGCTACTCGTTGACGGCCGCTGGAGGACGGCGGCTACGCGCCCTGCGCACCGCACGGGAAGAAGCCCTGCGTGTGATCTGGAGCGATCTTCCGGAACGCGAATTGGCGCGCTTCGCCCGCTTCAGCGAAGGCCTGGTCGATCGGCTCCGGTCCTACGCAAAGGACCAGGAGCCGGAAATGCAGAAGGCCCGGTCAGCGAGCTGACCGGGCCTTCCAGGAAACACAGACGCGTTCAGTTTCGTGCGCGTCGCCCGAAGCGAGCCAGGCGCACGATGCCAGCGCAACACCCAACAATCTTCGATTCGGCACAGGAACTCCTTCGAGAAAAGCCAGCCCTTGGAGGTACGTGGTGCGCCGGGTGCTGTTGCGTCACGAAAAACCCCCTGCCCATCGTTTTTTCCAGCGAGCGCCGAGAGTCCACCCCCAGGGGGAGTTGCCGGTTAACGTGTCGGAATAATTCGGTTTTTTCTCCCCTTCCCCTGGTGAAGCCGAGGTACGGCAGGCAGCGAGGAGCCTCCCTCTGGCTATTCTCCGGCGCGTTTCAAGGGGGAGCCATGGCGGCCAAGCGAACGAAGAAGAAGAGCACCGGAACGGCCAAGCCGGTGGCGACTCCGCGCCGGAAGTCCATCCGGCTGTCGCCCCATGTGCGACCAACGGAAGTCGATGTGCATCTGGAAGTGGATCCGACGCTGAGCGACGGGTTCCAGGGTGAGGTCGTCCACCGGTTGAAACTGGCGCGGCGCGCCCGGGTCATCGAACTCCATGCCGACGACCTGCGTCTCAGCCGTGTACGCGTAGAGGTCGATGGTCGGAGAGTGCGCGCGAGCCTCCTGCGCTGCCCCGAGCGCGAAACGGTGGAAGTCCAACTTGCCGAAGGCATACCCGCAGGTGAAGCCACGCTCTCACTCGCGTTTCGCGGAAAGCTGCGGAGCGATCTGCGCGGGCTGTATGCCGCTCGCTCCGGGGAGCGACGCTACGCCTTCACCCAGCTCGAGGCGGCCGATGCACGACGCTTCTTCCCGTGCTTCGATGAGCCCTCGTTCAAGGCCCGCTTTCGAATCTCGATAACGACAGCCGCCGAGAACACGGTGCTCTC
This sequence comes from bacterium, assembly GCA_024228115.1. Classification (NCBI taxonomy): domain Bacteria; species bacterium. The sequence continues at coordinate 24,385 of JAAETT010000646.1, read as the reverse complement.
CAATGGCTCGGCAGAGAAGACCGTTCCGCTGGGCCGTGGACGCAAGACCGTGCATTTCGAGCGCACCCCGCCGCTCTCCACGTACCTGCTCGCTCTGGCGGTGGGGGATCTGGAAGTCTCGGCCCCCACGAAGTGCGGCCCGACAGAAATTCGTGTCTGGCATGTGCCGGGCAAGGGCGCACTCACGGCGTTTGCCCTGGAAGCGGCTCGGGAAACCCTCGCCCGCCTGGAGGCCTACTTCGACCTGCCGTACCCCTATTCCAAACTCGATCTGGTGGCGGTGCCCGATTTCGAAGCCGGCGCCATGGAGAATGCAGGTGCGGTCTTCTTCCGCGAAACCCTGCTGCTCGTCGATCCCGCCACCGTGACGTTGCAGGAGAAGAAGCGCGTCGCCGAAGTGGTATGCCACGAGTTGGCCCATATGTGGTACGGCGATCTGGTGACGATGGCCTGGTGGGATGACCTGTGGTTGAACGAGGCATTCGCCACCTGGATGGCCTTTCACGTCGTCGACGGCTGGAAGCCCGAATGGAAGATGTGGAACGATTTCCAACACTACCGTTCAGCGGCCCTCGGGATGGACGCCCTGCGCGGAACCCATCCGATCTACACGAAGGTGCGCAACCCCGAGGAAGCCACCGAGAATTTCGACCTGATCACCTACGAAAAAGGCGCTTCCGTCGTGCGGATGATCGAGCGCTATCTGGGCCCGGAGTCCTTTCGCTCGGGCGTGCGCAACTACATCGCCGCCCACCAGGAATCCAACACCGTGGCTGCGGATCTATGGGATGCGTTGTCGGAGGCATCGGGACAGGAAATCGAGCCGATCGTGCGCGCCTGGATCGAGCAGTCGGGATTTCCTCTGCTTCGCATTCGTCGGGAGCGCAAGGACGGCCAGACGCGGCTGCTGCTGCGACAGGAACGCTTCGCCCCGCGCCCGGGAAAAAGCAAGCGAGCCAAGGCGCGAGATTCCGCGAGCTGGCCCATCCCGTGGGTGGGTCGCGTCGGTACGGGCAAGGAACGCAGCCGGACCGTTCGGCACCTGATGACGAGGAAGCGCGACATCGTGCCGCTTCCCCAGGTACGCCCGCGCTTTCTCTACGGCAATGCGGACGAGGGTGGCTTCTTTCGTCCCCTCCACGAGCCGGCCGAGCTACAGGCCCTGGCGTCCTCTCGAAGTGCGCTTTCGGCCGTCGAGCGCATGGGATTGGTCGGCCATGCCTGGGCAGCCGTGCGCGGCGGCCACGCAGAGGTGGGTCCGATGCTCGACCTGCTGTTGGCCTTTGGAGATGAGAAGGACCCGGATGTGTTGAGGGCCGTCGCTGGGCCGCTGGCGGAGCTATGCGAAACCGCGAAGCGCGTCCTCGGGCCCGAAGCGGAGCAAGAACTCCGCGCCCGGATTGCGTCTGCGTTCGGCCCGGGCCTGGAGACCTGCGGCCTCGATGCTCGCAAACGGGAGACGGACGACGAAAGGCTGCAGCGCGCCGTGCTGCTCCATCTGGTCGGTCACGTGGGCGAACGCGAAGCCACGCGTGCCGAAGCCGCGAAGCGGTGTGAGGCGTACCTCGATGACCGAGCGGCGATCGATCCGAATCTGGCCGACACCGTCGTCGGCATCGGCGCCGGAGACGGAAACGAGGCGCTCTTCGAGCGATTCCTCGTCGAGGCCGAAGCCTCGGCCACCCCGCAGGAGCGGCGGCGTTTCCTGATGGCGCTCGGCGCGTTCCGTGCACCTTCCCTGGTGCGGCGAGCGCTCGATCTCTGCCTCACGGAAAAGGTGAAGACCCAGGACGTCGCCATCCTGTTGACCCGAATGCTCGGCAACCCGGCCGCGCGCGAAGCCACCTGGGCCTTCATGCAACGACGCTGGAAACGGCTGGCAAAGCGCATGCCCCCGATGATGGTGACTCGCCCGATCGAGGCGACCCCGAACCTCGGCGGTCGTCGCTATCGCGCCGAGGTTGCCCGCTTCTTCGCTGAGCATCCGGTCGCGACCGGTCAGCGTGCCGTGAAGCAGGCGCTGGAGCAGTTCGACCTGGATCGTGTCTTCGACGGGAAGACCCGGAAGCCGCTGGAGAAGTGGATCAGGGCACAGAGGGCGTAGCAGGCGCGTTCGATTTTCGCTTTACTTTCGTCTATGAGAGGCCGAGGCGCAGCCAACAATCCGCCCAACCGTTTCGATCGTCTGCGTTACGTACGAACGGCAGCGGATCTTCCGCCCCAATACGGGGAACGCGGCGAGCCGGTCGACCCGAGCCTCGAGGTGGATCCGGGCACGGTACTGATCCGTGACGCCAGCCGGACCATTCTGTCGACCAACGACAGCCCGGACGTGGGCTTCGATACGAGCCTGAACCCCTACCGGGGATGCATGCATGGCTGCGCCTATTGCTACGCGCGCCCGAACCACGAGTACCTGGGCTTCTCGGCAGGCCTCGATTTCGAGACCCATATCCTCGTGAAGGAGCGAGCGCCGGAGTTGTTGCGCAAACGTCTCGGCTTGCCGAGCTGGAAGCCCCAGGTGATCGCCTTCTCAGGCGTGACCGATGCCTACCAACCGGTGGAGCGAAAGCTCGAGATCACCCGGCGCTGCCTGCGCGTGTTGGCGGAATTTCGCAACCCTGTCGCGATCATCACGAAGAACTGGCTGATCACCCGGGATATCGACCTCCTCGGCGAGCTGGCGAGCCACCATGCGGCCTCCGTCGTCCTCTCGATCACGACGCTCGACGCGAAGCTGCAGACCCGGATGGAACCGAAGGCATCGCGGCCGAGCAAGCGGCTGGCCGCCATCGAGCAACTCGCAGCAGCTGGGATTCCGGTGGGCGTGAACGTGGCGCCCGTCATCCCGGGGCTGACCGACCATGAAATCCCGGCCATCGTGCGCGCCGCATCCGACGCGGGAGCGAGCTTCGCGGGCATGATCATGCTGCGTCTGCCTCATGGTGTGAAACACCTCTTCGCCGATTGGCTCGAGCAACACGTACCGGATCGCAGGGAAAAAGTGTTGAACCGGGTACGCGCGATGCGCGGCGGGCAACTCTACGATGCGAATTTCGCCTTCCGGGGCCGCGGCAAGGGCCTCTTCGCCGAGCAGACGGAAGAACTCTTCCGGCTTGCCTGCCGCCGCTCGGGCCTGGACACGCAGGGACCCATGCTCTCCGCGAAGCGGTTTCGATGCATGGGCGCCTCTCGGCAGATGGATCTATTCGGAGATTCCGTGGATCAAGAAGAAGAAATCCCGCCCTCCTGAACGGCCAGTCCCACCTCCTGTCCAAACGCGACTTCGAGCGTATGGCCATCTGGATCCCGAATCAGCCCGAAATAGCCGACCGGAGGGCCGAGGTCGCTGGCCGCCCGGTCGAGGATCCCTTCTCTTCGAGCACGATCACATCGCTCGTCGACCTCTTCCCGGGATTCGCACGCGACACCGAGGTGGGCAAACGAGGGAACGACGCGCGCTCCAATGCGTCCAAGCGCCCGCCTCAGGAACGCGGGCCGGGGAGCCTGGATCAACACGATCACGAAGGGCCGCGTGCCGTCCGTGACCCAGGCGACGCGCGCGCCGTTGCGTTCCCGTCGGTCGTGCACCGTGCGCATGCCCGCGTACCGCTCGTAGAAATCGAGACTGGCAACAAGATCGGAAACCATGAACGCTACGTGAGTCAGACCCAGATCAGACATGGATGGCTCCGTCGGTAGGCGGAAGGTCGAGACGGCATGGTATCCTCCCCCTGATGCACTCGGAAGCGGAGCTCGAACGGCTGCTGCGCGGCATCGATGGGCGAGGCTACAAAGCCTACAAGGAGCTTCAGCGCGGGCGCTACGAACTCAACGGGTGCCAGCTCTTCGTAGACCACGTGCAGGGCGATCCCTTCGCGGCGCCGTCCCGCATGCGTCTGCGGGTTCCCATGCAGACGGCACGCATCCCGAGCGACCTGTTTTCGAATCGTGTGAGACGCGTCGCGTTCGAGGATTTCGTGGCGCGTGCCGTGGCTCGGGCCATCCGGCACGAAACGCGCGGCGGGCGGGGCTCGGGCAAGAGTGGCCGGGTCGAGATCGACGCGGGCGGGCAGGAAGTCCTCGAGCGGACAGCGGCCTCGGTCTGCAGCGAGTTCATTGAAGCCCGATTGGAAGTCGGGCTTCCTGCCGCTGGGCGCCGTGTGCTGGGCCGTGAGGCCGAGGAACTCCTGCTGGACGAACTTCCTGCCATCGCCCGAACCGCTCTGCGAATGGAAACGCTCGGAGAGGAAGATGCGCGCCGCCAACTCGAATGCGCGGAAGACCATGCGGCCCTCCAGCGCGAACTCGACACGCATGGTCTCGTCGCTTTCGTAGCGGACTCGGCCATTCTGCCCCGGGAGAGTGGCGCCAGCGATCACCCCCCGCAGAAGAACGCCGTACCCTTCAGGGCTCCGGATGCGCTGAGGCTCACCGTCTGCCTGCCCTTTGCAGGCGAGGTCGGTGGGCTGGGGATTCCGAAGGGCGTCACACTCATCGTCGGTGGCGGCTACCACGGAAAATCGACGCTGCTGCGAGCCCTGGAGCGAGGCGTGCATCCTCACGTTCCGGGCGACGGGCGGGAGCAGGTCGCGACTCGTGCCACGGCAGTGAAGATTCGTGCCGAAGAAGGTCGTCGCGTCACAGGCTGCGACATCCACGCCTTCATCGATGATCTACCCCAGGGCCTCGGCCCGACGCGATCGACCCGTGCATTCGAGAGCGACGACGCCAGCGGAAGCACCAGCCAGGCGGCGAATATCGTGGAGGCCATCGAAGCGGGCAGCGACCTGCTGCTCCTCGATGAGGACACCTCGGCCGCCAACTTCATGGTGCGCGATGCACGCATGCAAGCGCTCGTGCACCCGGACCATGAGCCGATCACGCCCTTCGTCGATCGGGTGCGAGAGCTGTATGACGTCCTGGGCGTCTCGAGCGTGCTCGTCATGGGGGGTTCCGGCGACTACTTCGATGTGGCCGATACGGTGATCGAGATGCGCGACTACCTACCGCGAGATGTCACGGCAGAGGCCAAGCACATCGCAGCGCAGCATCGCGACGGCATGCGACAGCGCGAAGCGAAAGCTGGGATCGAGCCACCGCGCCACAGGGTCCCGGATCGGCGGAGCCTCGACCCATCTCGCGGTCGACGTGATGTCAAGGTGGACGCGCGTGGCAAGGACGCTCTCCTCTTCGGCACGAGCGAGATCGATTTGCGCTCGGTCGAGCAGCTGGTCGATCCGAGCCAGACCCGCGCCATCGCGCAGATCCTCGTGCGCGCCAGGGAAGAGTGGATGGGACCGGAGATCACGTTCGCCAATCTGCTCGACCGGATCGAGACGAGCCTAGACGAAGAAGGCCTCGACCCGTTTTCCGATCGACCCATGAACCTGGCCCGTCCCCGGCGATTCGAAGTAGCTGCCGCGTTGAACCGCCTGCGGACGCTTCGTGTCGAGCCCGCGCGCTAGGCGGCCTGCTCCCTCAGCATTCCGGTCGTGAGAAAGAGCTCACCGAAGAGCGTTCGTCTGGCCGGTTGGGTCGCGATTTCGACCAGCCCCGCCATCTCCATCAATCCCGGCAGCTCCCCCGCCACATCCTCATCACCGTGCTGGTGCGACGCCAGATGGGAAAGCAGCCCGTGGAGGCCGTGACCCGCTGCGCCGAAATCCAACACGTTCAGACTGCCGCCCGGACGCAATACGCGTCGAATCTCGGGAACGGCTGCGCGCACTGTACTGGGCGCAAGATGGTGGAAGACGAGCGAAGACACGACGCAGTCGAAGGAGCCATCCTCGAACGGCAGCGCATCGGCGAAGCCCTGCTGCCACTCGATGTCCAGGCCCGCCCGAGCCGCCTTTTGACGGGCGCGCGCCAACGCCTTGGGGTCCGGGTCCATCCCGCAGACCCTTGCTTCCGGGCAAGCCGTGAGGAGTTGGATCGCCAGACTGCCGGTGCCGCATCCGAGATCCAGGACCCGATCGCCGGGTTGCGGCGCAACCTCATCGATCAACGCGGCTCGAATGCGATCTGCACCCATCAGCCTGAGGAGCGGGTCGTAGAGGGGCAAGAGCCAATCACGGCCGGCTGCGGGAACGAAGGACCTCGGGGCCTCGGACATCGGGAGGACTCCTGGCGCGCGTGCCCGCTGAATGTAGTTCGGATTCGAGACCCCGCCCATTGCGATAGCCTCCCGCCTCGATCATTCGCGGGAGGGGAAGGCGATGGGACGCAAGGGACTCATGCTGGGAGCGATCGCGATCGTCGCATTGGGCGTGTACGCCTTGCGTGCGCCCCTCGCCATGCAACTCATGCGGGCGGCGGCAGGCCGCGCCATCACGGCGAACGCGCTTGGCGCCCTGCCGGACGGCTTGCATCTGATGCTCTGCGGCGCCGGCAGTCCCCTGCCCGATCCGCAGCGCTCCGGGCCCTGTATCGGCGTCGTGGCGGGTGGGCAGCTCTTCATCGTCGATGCGGGGTCTTCCGCCGCACGGAACATGATCGCGTTGGGCCTGCGTCCGGGCGACCTCGAAGCGGCCTTCCTCACCCACTTCCACTCCGACCACATCGATGGCCTCGGCGAACTTGCGCTCCAGCATTGGGCCGGCGGAAACGACGACCAGCGCCTGCCGCTGTACGGGCCCGAAGGTGTCGCTCGTGTTGCCTCCGGATTGAATGAAGCCTACCGCCTCGACGTGGGGTACCGGGTGGCTCACCACGGTACGGCCACCATGCCGCCAACTGGAGCGGGCTTCGAGGCACGTCCGTTTTCGACCCCGGCCGTCGGGGAACCCGTCGTGGTATGGAACGAGAACGGCGTCCGCGTGACGGCCTTCCGGGTCGATCATGCGCCCATCGACCCCGCCGTCGGCTACCGCTTCGACTATTCGGGTCGATCCCTCGTCATCAGCGGCGATACCATCCAATCGGCCGAGATCGAGCGAATGGCCAAGGACGTCGATCTTCTGGTGCATGAAGCGCTTGCGGCGCATCTCGTTCAGGTCATTACCGAGGCGGCAATAGAGCAGGGGCAGACCGCCTTGGCCAAGATCACGACGGACATCCTCGACTACCACACGACCCCGGTGGAAGCCGCGGAGACTGCGCAGAGAGCTGGCGCCAGGCACCTGCTCTTCTACCACGTCGTTCCCGCTCTGCCGGTGCCCGGTTTGGCCGCAGCATTCCTGGACGGTGTGGATGACGCCTACGAGGGTGGCTTCACGCTGGGCAAGGATGGGGTTCGGGTCTCCCTGCCAGCTGGGTCCGACGCGATCGAAATCAGCGGCGACTGAGAAGCCAGCGTCTCGACAGGAAAATTACACACGGCCCGATGCGCCTGTGCGAACCTCTCCGGCATGAAGTACGACGAATTCTGCCAGCGAGACCATTTCGACCAGGAAGAGGTTCTCGCTCTCGGCCACGGGACGCTGATCGAAGATCCGCCGGATGGCTTCGTCACACGCCTTCCGATCCCCCCGATGCTGATGATCGACCGCGTCACCCACATCTCCCGAAAAGGCAACAAGGGCGCGATGACGGCCGAGCGCGACGTGCGTCTCGACGATTGGTTCTTCCAATGCCATTTCCGCGGCGACCCGGTGCAACCGGGTTGCCTGGGTGTCGACGCCGTGTGGCAGATGCTCGGGATGTATTGCGCCTGGAACGGTGGAATCGGTGGGGGGCGCGCCCTCGGCGTGGGTGAGGTGGATTTCGGCGGGGAGATTCGTCCCTACAACAAGGTGGTGCGCTACGAGGTGAAGATCGTGCGCTTCGTCAGCCTGCCGGCAAGTGGCGCCAGCATCGTGATCGGGGATGCCTCGGTGCTCGTCGACGACGAGGAGATCTACACCCTGAAGCGCGCCAAGGTCGGCGTCTTCCGTGGAATCGACTACCCGGATTACCCCAAGCACTCTCCGAACTCGATCGGCGGCAAGACAACGGAATAAGTCAACAAACGGGGACGGGGTTTACAATTGACTTGTTGAAACGGGGCATTGCCCCGTTTCAACAAGTCAATTGTAAACCCCGTCCCCGTTTGTTGACTTATTCCCCGCGGGGTACTTGACGAGCGATCGATCGTTAGTTTTTATTGCCGGGTGTCCCAAATCGCCTCCCCTCTCACCGAGCCTGCCTCTGCGCCCGCGCGCAAGGGAGAGCTGACGGCGACACGCATCCTGGACGCGGCGGAGTCGTTGTTCGCCGAGAGGGGCTACGCAGGAGCCTCCCTTCGCGATGTGGCGGCTGCAGCCGGCTTGCGGATCCCGAGCCTCTACAACCATTTCGAGAGCAAGGAGCTGCTCTACGCGGCGGTCCTCGACCGCGGCGTAGACCCGGTGCTCGACATCCTGAACGGCTTTCTCGCGGCACCCGTGAATGAGCGCCCCGAACATGCCGATGTGATCAGCCAAGTCATGGCACTTCTCGAGCGCCACCCGAACCTCCCGGCCCTGCTTCTCCAGGAGACCCAGACCGGCGGACGCAGGCTCACACCCGTCCTCCGGCGTCGGTTTGCACCGCTTTTCGGCCGGGCCTTCGAGACCGTGAGGGCAGCCGATGATGCCGGCCGTTTCGAACCGGAGGAGATCCCGCTCTTCGTTCTCGCCCTCTACCACGTGATCGTCGGCTTTCACTCGATCACACCGTTCTACCGCGAGGTTTCCGGCGATGACCTCTCTACGCCGGAGTCTCGCGCCCGACAGATCCGCCTTCTCACCCGCCTGGTCGAAGCCCTATTCGACCACAAGCCCGTTCGCTCTTGAAGGAGAACCCCATGGTCGATGCCGATATCGCATACCTCGATTCCGGAAACTGGGAAGAGGAGGCCATGCTCGAGCGCATGCGCTGGCTTCGCCAGAACGAGCCCGTGCGCTGGTCCGAGAAGGATGAGCTGTGGACCGTCGCCAACTTCGACGATGTCGTCGCGGTGTCGAAGGATCAGGCGACCTTTACGTCTGGCCTCGGCGTGCGCCCCGGTAACGACGTCAAGCTCGGCCTGATCGACGAAGAGGAGCCCCGCCACGGTCAGCTGCGCGGCATGATCAACAAGGGATTCACCCCGCGGATGGTGAAGATCCTCGAGAAGACGTTCCGCGAGATCACGGACGAAGCGATCGATAGCGTAGCGGCCAAGGGCGAGTGCGAGTTCGTCACGGAAATCGCAGTTCCCCTGCCCCTCCGCCTGATCGCTGCGATGATCGGGATCCGCGACGCGGACTATGACAAATTCCACCACTGGTCGGACACCATGATTGCCGCGGACGGCAACATGGATGATCCGGTCATCACGGCCCGTGCCGGCCAGTCCTACCTCGAATACGCAACCTACGTCACGCCCATCATCGAGGATCGGCGCAAGAACCCCAAGGACGACCTTGTCAGCATCCTCACCGGCGCCAAGGATTCGGGTCTGCTGAAGAAGTACGACGAGACAGGTCCCACCACTGATGCCATCGGCGACCCGGATCTGCAGAACGACGAGCTGATCAAGCTGATGGTCATCCTGATGGTCGCGGGGAACGAGACGACCCGGAACGGGATCTCCGCCGGCATGCAGCTGCTCATCGAAAACCCCGAAGCCCGGCAGCGCCTGATCGACGACCCGTCCCTGATTCCCAATGCCGTCGAAGAAATGGTCCGCCTCGCCACGCCGGTGCGCTCCTTCGGGCGTACGGCCACCCGCGACACCGAGCTCGGCGATCAGAAGATCAAAGCCGGCCAGACGGTGCTGCTGCTCTATCCCTCGGCCAACCGGGACGAGCGCCAGTTCGACGACCCGGATCGCTTCGACATCGATCGCGCTCCCCACCACCTGGGTTTCGGCATCGGCAATCACTTCTGCCTCGGTGCCAACCTGGCCCGCATGGAGATGCGCGTGGCTATCCAGGAGATCCTGCGCCGACTGCCGGATATGGAGTACACGGCGGGAGGGCCGGTCCTCGTCCCCTCGGCCCTGGTTCGAACGTGCGCGGAAATGAAGGTCCGCTTCACACCGGAGGCCTAGCCGCGACGAGAACGCACTCCTTGATGAGTGCGGCCGGGCCTCAGCCCTCCGAGCGGAGGCGCTCGAGAAGTTGGGGATCCACCCTCGCTTTCACGGTGCGCCGATCGAGGCCGAGGCGGCGGGCCGCTTCCTCGTAGCTTCCTGTCTGGTGATAGAGCAGCGTCGCGTAACGCACGCCCAGCTCTTCCATATCCAACTCCCCCGCGGCGGTCGCGGCGGCGAGTTCCCCACGCATTCCGGCGGCAGCCCGCACCTTCGTCGCGGTGGGCGCCGCATAACTTCCGCGGATCACCACGTTGCGGATGCATTGCTCGAGCTCTCGAATGTTCCCGGGCCATGCGTAGTCGCTACCAAGCTCGGCGTGGATCCATGCCTCCACTTGCCCAGCCACTGCGTCGGCCTCGTCGCGTCCGAATAGCCGCCGTGCAATCACCAGGATCAGGTTGTGGAGATCCCCGGGATGATCCGCCAACTGATCGCGCAGGCTCGGCGTGTGGATGCGATCCGAGCAGAGCCGGTAGTAGAAATCCTGCCGAAAAGCACCACCCTGCATTTCCTCACCGGGATCCCGATTCGTGGCGGCGATGATCTTGCCTTCGAATTGGCGCTCCTGGATTTCGCCCAGGCGTTGGAAAGTGCGACTCTGCAGCACCCGCAGCAGCTTCACCTGGATCTCCGGATCGAGCTCGCCGACTTCATCCAGGAAGACCGTGCCGCCCACGCCGCAAGCCTCGAGCCAGCCCTCCCGGTCGTCCACCGCGCCGGTGAACGCTCCCTTCTTGTGGCCGAAGAGTTCCGACTCGATCAGCGTCGGTGAGAGTGCCGACAGGTTCAGTGGATGAAACCCAAGCGTGAATCCCTCAGCGAACGTCCGGGTGTCCGAATCGAAGGGGATGTAGCGGGAGAAACCGATCGCTCGGGCCACCAACTCCTTTCCTGTTCCGGATTCACCGGTGATCAGGGTCGTGAAATCGTGCATGCGGTCATGGAGCACACGCCGGTAGCGCGAGCGATCATGGCTGAAGATCGATTGCCAGACCGATGCCCGAAGCTTCGCTGCCGGGAGCGAGGCGCCGAAAATCTGACGAAACACGTGGTGGAATGCGCGGCGGGTCTGGTAGCCGTAGGCGAACAAGAAGGCCGCGTCCCGGCGAGCTCCGCTCCCGAGGCCCGTTGGTTCGAAGTAGCCCGCGACATCTACCGCAAAGCGATCGTAGGCAGGCACCTTGCGGGGGCGCCCGTCTGCGTCCCGCTCCATCGCCTCGAACCAGATCGGCGCATACTCCGCGTACAAGGCATAGAGAACCAGATCTTCGTAGAGTGCAAGCTCCTCATCGCTGGCCGGCTCACCCCGGGAGAGCCGATCCCGCAGAGTCGGGAGAAGCTGTCGCACGGCGTCGTCGATTGGCGCCAGGTTCGCATTCAGACCGCCGAGTTCCGTGTCCACATTCCAGACTTCTCGCGTGGCGACGAAGCGCCCCCCGAGCACATCCTTCTCGATCGCGATCCGCTCGGGCAGGAACGGATTCACGTGGGTCAGGCGCGACATCGCATCGGCGATGGCACGTTCCTTGCCTCTCATGAGCGTCATTCGGTGCTCCGATGTTCTGGGACGCGCGGAGACGGGACGCACCGCGGATCTGTACAGTGCATGTACAGTAAGGAGCATCGGATGAATAGTCTTCCCGCTGAAGCCCCGGCCGAGCGGGGCCGAAGCGCCGGATTCGTTGCCTGGCTTTGCAAGGCGCTGATGGGCGTCTTCTTCCGCGAGGTGGAAGTCATGGGGCGGGAAAGGCTCCCCCGTGGCGTCCCCCTCCTGCTCGTCGCGAATCACCACAACAGCCTTGTCGACCCGGCTTTGCTCCTCGCCCACCTGGACGTAGACCCGCGGTTCCTGGCCAAGAGCACTCTCTGGCACATCCCGGTGATGCGCCGGCTCCTGGATCTGGCCAGCGTGATCCCGGTGTATCGCCGCCAGGACGAGGGCGCCGATACCTCACGAAACCAGGAGACCTTTGCGCGTTGCCACGAAGAACTGGCAGCGGGCGGTGCAATTGCGCTCTTTCCAGAAGGCATCAGCCACGACGCCCCCCACCTTGCAGAACTCAAGACCGGCGCGGCGCGGATCGCGCTCGAGGCCGAGGAACGATTTGGCCCGCTCGGCACCTGGATCATTCCCGTAGGTCTGACGTTCGAAGAGAAGGGCACGTTTCGATCGCGGGCCTTGATTCGCATCGGAACGCCAATCGATGTCAGTGCGTGGCAAGCCGATCAGGCGCGTACGCTCACGGACGCGATCCGTGAAGGGCTGGCCGAGGTCACCCTCAACTATCCCTCGGCGGAAGACGTCCGCGCCGTCGAGACCGCGGGGGATCTCATGGCCGGCAAGAAGTTGGAACTCCCGTCGCGCATGGCTCTCGACGAAGCCTTCGCCGTGCGTCGGGATTTCATCGCGGCCGGCGAACGATTGCGGGAGCTCTTCCCGGAGCGAATGCGGGCACTCCAGGCCCGGCTCGAGAAATACGCCGAAGACCTGCACCGGATTGGCGTGCGCGACGACCAGATCGCCGCTCGCTATCGCAAGCGGGACATCGGACTCTACGTCCTGGGCAGCGCATCCCTGATGCTCTTCTGGTTGCCGATGGCCCTCGTTGGCACGCTGATCCATTTCGTTCCGTACCGACTCTGCGGTGTCGTCGCGCGGTTCATGAAGACCGAAGACCTGCCCGCCACCATGAAACTCTTCAGCAGCTTCTTCCTCTTCCCCATCACCTGGGCCCTCGTCGCCGCTGCGGTCTGGGGCGCAGCCGGACCCTGGTGGGCATTCTTCTCCCTCATCGTGACGCCGGTGACCGGTTTCTTCGCAATGCTCTTTCACGAGCGCCACGAATTTTTCTGGAGCGAAGTCGACGCCTACCTCTCCCTGAAGCTCAGGCACCGTAGTGCGAGACAGCTCCGAGAAGAGCGGGAGGCGCTACGCGCGGAGCTTCACGGCCTTGCGGATCTGGACCCGAAGAAAACCGACCCGACACACAGGTAGTGGCATGCCGGCGTTGGGATTCCGGCTCCCGATCGAAATGCCGCGCCCTACTCCGAAGTTTCGATCTTCGCGTAGGCTGCGAGCGCGTTCTCCGCCGACGCCTCGATGACCCCCGGTTCGAGAACCACGGCCTCCAGCCAGTCGGGCCGATCCATGCAGGCGACTGAAACGGGATGGTCGAGGCCCGAAAGCTGGGCCGCCTGACGCGCAAACGCCGTGGCGTAATCCGGCGGCCGAACGTCTCGGGCAAGCTCCGCCAGGGCGAATGGATCCGGGGGCGCCACACCCTCCGGATCCGGAAAGACCACCGACGAGGAACCGGGCTCGCGGCCGCCGCCCGCCAGACCCAGGCCGTCACAAAGCACGATCCCACGCACCTGTTTGGGCCGGGCCCCGGCAAGGAGTAGCGCGATGTACGCTCCCAGACCGCGGCCCAACAATGTGCCCTGGCCCAGATGGTCGAGGACCGTCGCCGCATCACCCATCAGGACTTCAGCGGTATAGCCACCGCCCGCCGGAATGCTGCTCTCTCCGTGACCCGTGAAATCGAGAGCGTGGATCGAGCCAGGCCAGCCTCGAGCCTCTGTCGGCACCTCTCCGGGCGAACGCTCACCGAGCCCGTGAAGCAACAGCAGCGGCGGGCCGGCCTCGCTGCGAAGGGTGTGAAGGGCCAGCTCGACGTGGACATGAGGTAGACGCTTCACCGTCACGAGAGGTACTCGAGTACGGCCGCGGCCACACGTTCTGGTTGCTCGATGTGAATGAAGTGGCCCGTATCTTCGAACTTCACGAGTTCGGCATTTCGCGGCAAGAAGGGCAACGCTCCTTCGGGCGTCGTGCCCCAACCCATCGGTTCTTCTTTCAGGCCCAGGATGGCCAGCATGGGGACGGGCATCGCCACCATGCGGCGCAGGGACCAGACCGCACGCCAAGGGCCGAAGCCACCGGGGCGAAGCACGGGATCGATCTTCCAGCGCCAGCCGTCGTCGTCACGTCGTGCACCGACGGTGACCAGATAGCGCAGCCATTCGATGGAGAGCCGCGGGTTCATCTTCTGGCGCCGCCGGGCGAGGCCATCGATCGAATCCGCGCGGCGAACCTTGGTGCCCGCCCGCCCGCGGTGATCCAGCCAGGTCGCAAGCTCGGTGGCGAGCAGCTTGGTGCGATCGTGGTCCGCCACATCCGGCGGGTTCATCTGGGACGGAATCCCGTCGATGTTCACGAAGCGGCTGATCCGATGGGGAACCGCCTGGATCAGGTGGATGGCGATACCACCGCCCTTGGAGTGGCCGAGCAGCGGAATCGGATCCGGCCCGATCGAATCGAGCACCGCCAGCATGTCACGCACATCGGCATCCCAGCTATAGAGCGCGGCATGGGGCGAATCTCCGTGGCCGCGCTGATCCCAGCAGACGACGCGGTAGCCCGCGTCGGCGAGCAGAGGCGCAAACCGATCATAGGTGCCGGAGAAATCGAAGCCGCCGTGAGCGAACAGGATCGGCTGACCTGTAGGTGCGCCCCACTCAAAGACGGCCAGCTCCAAGCCGTGGCTCACGACCGTCCGCCGGCGATCCGGCCGGCGAGCTCCGGGATAGGTCCGGGCAGCGCTGAAAGCCTCGTCAGCCTCCGGGTCGGAGGCTTTCTCGGCCGGCGAGGCAGGCCGGCGGGCAGCTTCGTTCACGATGGGTCTCTCCACGGCGCGAGCGCAGGGTAACCGCCACGTCCCAGGCTTCCAGGCTGCAGACCTCCGGGCCCAGCAAGCAGGCTCGTGTCGGGGCACCAGACAGCCGAAACCAATGAGGCCATGGAACGCCTCCTCGATCTTCCGCCTCGAACCGTAGCCGGCGAGCTGCGGGAGCTTGGTGGCGGATTCGCCTCGTGGATACGCCAGGGATCCAACCTGGAGGCCTCGCACGACTCGTTGCTGGAGATCTCCGACTTCCTGGAGGAGGGGGTAGGAGGCGCTCGCGGCCACGAAGCGGTGTTCCTGGCGGTCGGACCCGAGACCGGCGCGCTCTTCGGCGCGTTCCTCCACGCGACCTCCCGCGGTCAGGCCCAGGGTGGCCTTCGGCGTTGGCGCTATCCGGATCTCGCGACGTTCCTGAGCGACGGCTTGCGCCTCTCCTGGGGCATGTCACGCAAGAATGCTCTGGCAGGCCTCTGGTGGGGCGGAGGCAAGGGCCTCATTGCAGGCCCCGAGAATCCGGACGACGCGACGCGCAGGCTCCTCTACCAGGAGTACGGCGATTTCGTGAGCTCACTCAGCGGCTGCTACATCACGGCGGAAGATGCGGGCACGTGGCCCGAGGACATCGCCAGCGTTTTCGAGCGCACCCGTTTCGTCACCTGCATCCCCGCTAGATGCGGAGGCGCAGGAAACCCCGCGCCGTACACCGCAGCCGGCGTCGTCTGCGGAATGGAAGCCGCACTCGAAGCCCAGGATCTGGACGGTCTGGCGGGCCGACGCATCGCGATGCAGGGCCTTGGGAACGTAGGCACCGTGATGGTCGACCTCTTGTTGGCCCGCGGTGTCGGTTCGATCGTCGCCAGCGAAATCTCAGCCACACGCTGCGGAGAGCTTGCGACGCGCTGGCGCGAGGCGCCGGTGGAAGTGCGCCTCTCACGCCCGGAAGATACCGACCTGCTCCTCGAGCCCTGCGACGTCCTGGTACCGAATGCACTCGGGGGCGTGATCGGACCCGAGATCATCCCGCGGCTTCAGACGAGGATGATCTGTGGTGCGGCCAACAATCCACTGATGCGAGAGGATCGCGATGGGGCGGCACTCGCTGAGCGGGGTATCACCTACGTGCCCGATTTCGTGGTCAATCGGATGGGTATCGTCGCCGTCGCCAACGAGCAGTACGGCCGGCTGGAGAAGGATCCGGCTGTCGCGCGGCACCTCGACCCGGCCTGGGAAGACGGGATCCCGGCCGTCACACGGCGCCTGCTCGAACTCTCCCGAGACGCCGGCATCCCTCCGGTAGAAGCCGCCAACCGGCTGGCCGAGAGCCGCTGGTTGCGTTGGTTGGTGGGATGAAGTCTGCGGGCGGTGGAGCCTCGATTTCGGTGCGCTTTGAATCCTTGGGCAGGGTCAGGGCGATGCTCCGGGCGTGGAGCTGCACGCGGCCGGCTGCGTGGGGAGCGCTGGCTTCATAGGCGGGGCCGTAGAGATCGTCTCCCACGACGGGATGCCCGAGAGAGGAGAGGTGGACACGGATCTGATGGGTCCGACCGCTGATCGGCCTTGCTTCCAGGAGCGCTCGACCGTCCACCTCTTCGCGGAGGCCCACCCGTGTCTCGCTCCAGCGCCCTTCATCGCCCGGCCAGGCACCGAGGGCGAAACACGGGCGCCGGGTGTTGGGTGCGCGCTGCATCCAGCCGGCAATCCTGCAGCCCCGCCAGGCCGGCGGAGGTGAGACCCAGGCGAGGTAGCGCTTGTGCACGCGGCGAAGCTCGAGTGAACGTTGGAGATGACTCGCCGCCGCGCTGGTGCGGGCGAACACGGCAACGCCACTCGTCTGGCGATCGAGCCGATGCACGGCACCTAGCGTCGGGCAGTCGAGAAGCTGGCGAAGCGCCCCCTCGAGGGAGTGCCTCACAGAAGCGCGGGTCCGCTGCATCGGAAGCCATGCCGGCTTGTTCACCGCGACCAGGCCGGAAGCATCGAGCAACACCGCGTCTGCCCCGACACCCGGAACCTCGGGCTCGCGCTCGAAACCCCAACCGACCACGCGGGTCCCGGCCGCCAGCTCCGTGGGTGGCCGATCCGGGTCGAGGGGCTGTCGATCGAATTGGAGGCCTCCGTGCCAGAGCACGCGATCGAAGGCGGCGGGGCCCGGAACCCATCGCGACCGGGCCTCGCTGACGAAAGCAGACCAGGCGCAGGTCCCGTCCAGCCTCCACTCCTGACGATGCAGCAGCGGATCCGCGCGTTCAGCCTCGGGAGATCGGAGGCTGGCCACGTCTGGATGCCAGGCCCTTGAAGCCGGGCCTAACGAATCGGAGCTGCGTCGTCGGCCAGGCGAGTGATGATCGCCGCCGATTCCGGCGTTGCCTGCCCGCCCACGACGAGACAAGGTGCGGTCTCTGCGCCGGAGGCAGCCTTGAGCGCCTCGAGAGCCGTCGCATCCTTGCTGACATTGCGCACTTCGACGCTGCCGAGATGCAAGTTGTCCATCGCCACGCGAACCGCACGGGAGGAGCCACACGCATCCTTCAGATAGACGACAGCGCCGGGTGTACCGGCTGCAGCCGCGAAGTCTTCACGGCTGCCGTCGAAACCGCCGTCGACCCCCTCGGCCAGGGAAACGAGCTCACCGATATCTCGCTTGCCAGCCGGACCCACCGAAGAGGCATGACGGACCACGCCGCCCGCGTCGATCAGGACCGTCGCTCGGTCGGTAATGCCCGGCCCGTCGAGATACAGGCCGTAGGCACTCGCCATGGCACCCTTGGGCTGGAAATCCGCGAGCAAGGGGAAGGAGATACCACCCAGATCGCGAGCCCAATTGGCGTGGCAATAGTGGCTATCGATACTGACACCCAGGACCTGGGTGTGGGCCGCCTGAAACTCGTTGAGCTGCGCTTCCAGCGCAGGCACTTCTTCGCTTCAGGTGGGCGTCCAGTCGAGAGGGTAGAAGACCAGCAGGACGTGCCTGCGGCCCGCGAAATCCGAGAGGGAGACGTCCCGCCCGAACTGGTCCTTGAGCGTGAAATCCGGAGCCCGGTCACCTTCGTTGATCATCGACCGGTTATAGGCAGCCCCGCGCCCGATGGCCACCCGGCTGAGCGGATTCCGGTCACACGCCCTTGAAGGCGACCTCCAGCAACGCCGCCTGCTCGGCCCGATGGATTCGCCCCGAGCCTGTGGCCGGGCTCGCGTGGTCCACGCGTCCGGCGTAGCCCAGTTTGGCGAGCGTGAGCAACTGGCCCTGGAGTCGCTCGCGGACGAACGTCCACGGCCCCATGTTGGCCGGCTCCTCCTGGACCCAGAACACACCTTCGGCCTCGGCGTAGCGCTCCATGATCTGCTGGATCCGCGCTTCGGGCCAAGGGTAGAGCTCTTCCAGTCGAACGATCGCCACGTCGCCGGCCGCGTCCCCCGCGGCCACGCCGTCACGTTTCTCGCGATGGGCCAGAAGGTCGTAGTAGACCTTGCCGCTGCAGAAGAGCACGCGACGCACCAACGAGGGATCCAGGATGCTCGAATCGTCGATCACCGGCTGGAAACCGCGGTTCACGAAATCCGCCACGTGAGAGGTCGCTCGAGGAGCGCGAAGCAGGCTTTTCGGAGTGAAGACCACGAGCGGTGCGCGATAGGCCCGCCGCATCTGCCGACGCAGCACGTGGAAATACTGCGCAGGCGTGGTGCAGTTGACGACCTGGTAGTTGTCTTCGGCACAGAGCTGCAAGAAGCGCTCGATCCGAGCACTGGAATGCTCCGGCCCCTGCCCCTCGTAGCCGTGGGGCAGCAGCATCACGAGCCCACTCATGCGTTGCCATTTGACGTGAGCGCAAGTGATGAACTGGTCGATGATCACCTGGGCGCCATTCGCGAAATCGCCGAACTGGGCCTCCCAGAGCGTAAGCGTCGTTGGATCGGCCAGGCTGTAGCCGTACTCGAAGCCCAGCACCGCAGCCTCGGAAAGGTGGCTATCGAAGACCTCGAAGCGGGCCTGGGTCTCGGAGAGATGATCGAGGGGTGCGTACTCGTTTCCCGTTTGCTGATGAACCAGCACGGCATGTCGGTGGCTGAACGTCCCCCGCGAGCAATCCTGCCCCGAGAGACGAACCGGCGTGCCTTCGACGAGCAGGCTGCCGAAGGCGAGCGCCTCGCCGGTGGCCCAATCGATCGGTGAATCCTCGGCGATCACCTTGCGGCGCTTGTCGAGCATCGCGTTGAGCTTCTTATGCACTTCGAACTCAGCAGGAACGCTTGCCAGGCCTTCGGCGATCTGTGCAAGGCGCTCGACCGGAACCGACGTCTCGCATTCGTCGCGGGAATCCGTGCGCTCGAAACCCTGCCACGGCCCGCGAGGCTCGTAGGGCTCGTCAGGCCCGGGCGGCTTGGTCTTGATGACTTGAAGCGCCTGCTGCAACTGGTCGCCCAGATCCTCTTCGATGCGTTCCACATCGGCCTGGGAGAGCGTTCCGCCGCGAACCAGTTGCTCGGTGTAGAGCGCGCGCAGGGAATCCTTCGCGCGGATCTTCGCGTAGAGAAGCGGATTCGTGAAACTCGGCTCGTCTGCTTCGTTGTGGCCGTGGCGGCGGTAGCAGATCAGGTCGATGACCACGTCGTCACCGAAGCGCTGACGATAGGCGAAGGCCAGCTTCGTGACATACACCACGGCCTCTGGATCGTCACCGTTCACGTGGAAGATCGGGATCTGGATCATCTTCGCGACATCCGTCGCGTACAGCGTCGAGCGGGCTTCGTTCGGTGTGGTCGTAAAACCGATCTGGTTGTTCACGATCACGTGAATCGTCCCACCCACCGAGTAGCCGTCCAGATGGGAGAGGTTCAGGGTTTCCGCCACCATCCCTTGCCCAGCGAAAGCGGCATCGCCGTGCAGGAGAACCGGTACGGTTTGCTCACCCTTCTCATCGCCGCTTCGGATCTGCTTCGCCCGGGTCCGACCTTCGACAACCGGATCCACGGCTTCGAGGTGCGAAGGATTCGCGGTCAGGCTCAGGTGAACGCGTTCACCCGAGCGGGTGCGGCGATCGCTCGAAAAGCCTCTGTGGTACTTGACGTCGCCGGAACCGAACGGCGAATCGTGCTCCGCCACATCCTCGAACTCGGAGAACATGGCCTCGAGACTCTTGCCGAGGATATTGGAAAGCACATTCAACCGGCCACGGTGGGACATCCCCAGCACCAGCTCGCGAGCGCCGCGAGCGGGCGCCTCCTCGACGATCGTATCGAGCAGCGGGATCAGCGCTTCGGCCCCTTCGAGCGAGAAACGCTTCTGGCCGAGGAACTTGGTGTGGAGGAAGCGCTCGAAGAGCTCCGCCGCACAGATCTTCTCGAGGATGCGCAGACGCTCTTCGGGAAGCTGGGTGGTGTCGTTCTCATGCTCTTCCATCTGCTGAAAGAGCCACTGACGACGGCCCGGATCCTGGATGTGCGTGAACTCGACACCGATCTTGCGGCAATAGGTCGAGCGCAGACGGTCGAGAATCTGCCCAAGAGTCTGGATCGGGCCACCCGGCAGATCGCCCGCGAAGAACGATTGATCCCGGTCGTCATCGCCGAGACCGTAGTGGGCGGGATCGAGTTCCGGGAACTCGCTACGCGAATCTGCCAACGGGTTCGAATCCGCAATCCGGTGGCCGCGGGCACGATAGGCGTGAATCAGACGCAGCACGCGGGCGTGCTTCTCGGCAACCTGCGGGCTCGCAATGGGAGGGGAAAGCGCTGCCCTCGAATCGGCTTCCGTCTTGGAAACCACGGCGGGGGCCGGCGCAGGTTTCGTGGCGGCTGCCGGCTGGCGAGGGCTCTTGACGTCTCCGAAGAGTTCGGCCCAACTCGCATCGACCGAACCCGGATCGAGGGTGTACCGCTCGCGAATCTCCGCGACGATGCCTGCGTTGACACCGAAACTACCGGGGGCCGGCTTTTCGCCGCCTCCCTCGCCCGACGCCTTCTCTGGGCGGCCTTTCTGGCGGACGGCGCTCACCGCTCACCTTCCTTTTCTTGAGGGCAACCTGGCAACTGGAATCCTAGACCAGCCTGCGGAGCCCCTCGACATCTTCGCGGCATGGCCTTCCGGTCATCGGCTGGCCTAGCCCGAGCATGAAGCCCAAACAGAGAGGCGTAGCCTAGGCGCCGACCGGATGCCCCACCACAGAGACCCCGCAATGCGAGCCCGGGTTCATGAGACTTCCTGGTCCGCAACGAAGCCGCGCACGGCCTCCACGATCAGTTCCGGGCGCTCCATCGGCACCAGATGCCCGGCGTCGACCTCCTCGAGGTGCGCCGCCGGCATCATCGCGACCAGTGCCTGGTGAAAGGGCAGCGGGAAATTGCCGCCCCTGGCCCACAGCCACAGAACCGGCGTCTGGGTACGCCGCGCCAACACCCGCACATCGAGCCCGCGGCTCTGGTTGAACACCGCCGCCTCGACCTCCGGGGAACACTTGAGCTCCACATTGCCATCAGCGCGCTTGTGCAAGCCATCCAGCGTGTAGAGGTCGAGGGCTTCGGGTTGCCAGGCGGCAAAGAAATCCCGTTCCGCCCACCACTCCCGGGCTTCCTCGGCGCTTGGCCAATCTGCCCGCCGCTTCAGCGCACCCTCGACCAGGTTGTCCACGTGAACCGGACGCTCCGGAGGTTCCTGGTCCGGCGGTGGCGGGGTCACGGGATCGACGAGCACGAGCCTGCCGAAGAGACCCGGCCTGCGGGAGGCAGCCCCGAGCATCGAAGTCCCACCGAAGGAATGACCAACCCCGACGGCGATCTGGCGATCTCCCGATTCAGCGAGCAGTTGCTCGGCCACCGCGATCAGGTCGAAAGCGAACTCGTCCCAGGCGTAGACGTCCGCCGGATCTCCCGCCGGCTGCGGAGAATCGCCGTGCCCGCGGGCATCCATGGCAACCACCCGGTAGTCCGCACGCAAGCCTTCCGCGACCCTCGCCCATGTGCCCTTGCAGAAGCCGTTGGCATGGTGCAGAAGGGCGATCGGGCCCTCCCCGCCCCAATCCAGCAGCGCGATCTCGGCACCCCGATCGGGCAGAACGATGCTGCGACGCTCGGCCTGGGCAAGAAGAGAGGCTGCGATCTGCATGGGGCGGACACCTTAGCCGTACCCTTCTCGGGCCGCCGGGTCCGTTACCCTGCACCGGTGACGAGCCTGGACCCCGATCTCCGCGAGCGCATCCGGGGCCACATGGATGGCTTCGATCGTACCGCGGAGACCCTCGGTGAGCGTCGCCATGCCGCGGTGGCCCTTGCCCTGCTTCCCGATGACGAAGGGCGTGCGTGTTTCATCCTTACACGACGCGCGGCCCGGCTGCGCAATCATCCTGGCCAATGGGCCCTTCCCGGTGGCCGCCTCGACCCGGGGGAGACGCCGGAAGCCGCTGCCCTCCGCGAGCTTCACGAAGAGGTAGGCCTGGATCTCGAGCCCAGCTCCATTCTCGGCCTGCTGGACGACTACCCGACCCGAAGCGGCTTCGTCATCACCCCGGTCGTCACCTGGGCCGGTGGAGCCAGGGAACTCGTTCCCGACCCGACCGAGGTCGCCGAGATCTACCGCGTTGCCCTCGAACTCCTCGACGCCCCGGACGTACCCCGCCTTCGACGCATCCCGGAAAGCGAGCGCCCCGTCATCTCGATCCCGCTACTCGGAACCCACATCCACGCACCGACGGCGGCCATCCTCTACCAGCTCCGAGAGGTCGCCATGTGGGGACGAGGGACCCGCGTCGCCCATTTCGAGCAACCGCTCTTCGCCTGGCGTTAGTCCGCCGCCTGGCCGCTGCGACGCGCTTCCAGAATGATCCGCTGCACGATCTCGTCTTTGGCGGCGGTGTAGCCTTCCCGATCCGTCGGATACAAGGCTGCGAGCGTGGATTTTTCGGCGGCGTAGGCATCTCGCGCGGCATCATCGCCACGCAGGAAATCCCGGAACAAGAGGTAGGTCTCCCACTGAGGATCTTCCAGCGTCACGAGATGGAGGTGATGAGTGCGAACGTGAAGATCGGATTCACGCATCAGCACGTGGCCACCCTCCGCTCCTGCGTCGACCATGTATTCGTAGCCGAGCTGGCCGAGCGCCTTGAGGGCGTTCGTTACATCGCTGACTGAAGCGACACCGATCGCGATATCGAGGATTGGTTTCGCGGGTAGCCCGAGAACCGAAGTGCTGCCCACATGCTCGATCTCACAAGCCAACGACGAGAGGGCACCACGCAGCCTCGTTTCTTCATCCGAGAACTCCGTGGCCCATTCCTGGCGATGGGGAACCAGCTGGACTACGCGTTTGTCGAGTCCGAGTGCGCTCACGTCGCCCACCCGAGCGACCTACTCGTGGCCCGTCGGAAGTTCCGGGGGATCGACGAGGCTCTTGTACCAGAGCAGCTGGACCTCCTCTGGAAGGTCCGGATAGGCGAAGCGGTGGATACCATGGAGAACACAGCCCTGGCGGGCGTAGAAGCTGCACGCGGGCACGTTGTCGTTCTGGGTCTCGACCTTGAGTTGGCAGCAGCCGCGCCCCCTGGCCCATTCACACGCCGCTGCAAAGAGCGATGCCCCCACCCCTTTGCGACGGCTACCCCTTGCCACCCGAAGATCCCAGAGAACCGCGAGATCCGTGCGACCCTCCAGCATGTGCAGGCCCTTCGTATCGAAGGCGATCACCGCCCCACCGATCCGCTTCTCGGCCTCCCAAGCCGAGAGCAGCCCCCAATTGGCCAGATCGAACTGGCGACTCCACTCGGTCGGATGGCTCCCTGAAGTCGCGTCGTAGTTCTTCTGGTAGACCGGCAGGACGGCGCGCTCGGTCAACTCGAAGCCTCCGAGACCCCGATCCCGAACCCCGACATCGAGGACGCGGGTGACGTCGAACTCGATCTCGATGTGGGCATGAGCTTCGAGATGGGCCAGGCTTTCTTCCCGAATCTCCATCTCGCTCCTCTACCCGCCGTAGAACGTGCTCTCGCCCAGATCGCCGAGCGCAAGGATCGCGTCATCCGGCCTACCATCGATCTCGGCGTTGAGCCCGGCCCCGATGACCTCCCCGAGGAAGATCGAATGATCACCCTTCTCCAACGTGTCGACGAGCCTGCACTCCAGGGAAGCTGCTGCATTGGCCAGGACCGGGGCGCCGGCCTCACCGATCGTGAACGCCTCGCCTCCGATCGAGTCGCCCTCTCGCTCCAGCGGCTTGAAGAACGAAAAGGCCATGTCGTTCTGTCCCTTGCCCTAGCACGTTCAACGCGAACGCCTTGGATTCCTTGATCAGCTCGTGGGCACCCGAGCCATCCTTCACGCCAACCGCAACCAGCGGGGGTTCGAACGAAGCCTGGGTCACCCAGTTCACAGTGGATGCCGCGACGTTTCCCTTCGACTCCGCGGTGAGAACGTAGAGTCCATAGGGAATCATGCGGAGTGCGGTCTTCTTGGCCTGGGCATCCATCTGCGTTCACCTCGCGATTGGTTGGGATGACGACGGTGCGGGAGGATACTCAGGAAGGCCTGATGGGGCTAGTGATATGATTCATAAATAAAGGGCACTATTGGACTATCCACGTTACCCTCGCGGCGAACGGCCAGAGGGGCACGATGCGGGTCGCAGCCGAGATTCACCTCAGCAAGAGCCAGCGGGCGACGCTTCAGCAATGGT